>DATLVV010000265.1:0-3912 GCA_035577165.1 Steroidobacteraceae bacterium
TCGGTGATCCGGACTTTTCGCGGCAGATGCCCCACCACCTGCTGAATGGCTGCGTACAGGTCATGGCCGTCCTGCATCAGGTCGCCGGCGACCCCCGTGCTCGATGCCGACACGATGAAGCCCGGAAAGGTCGGCGACGGCACGGTGAGCACGTGATAGCCGGCGCCGTAAAGCGCGCCCCGGAGGGCGGACAATTTCGCGGTATTGCCGTCGCTGCCCGTGCCCGAAATGACTATGGCCAAGGGCGCGGGCTTGTCTTGCGCCGAAAACCAGACCCGGAGTTTTCGGTCGAACCAGAACACATCGGGCGCGGGCCGCGCCCAGGGCAATTCGATGTTGATTTCGGCGAGCGGGACCCTGCTTGGCATCGGCGCCATATCCTGCGGCGGGGTGCCGAATACCGTCGCTCGCAGCCCCGCCGAATCGGCAAGGCCGGTGGCCGGTCCGGGAGCCGGGGGCGGCGCAATGGTCTGTGCAGCGGGTTGCGTGCCGTATGCGAACGCCGCGGCCCAGAGCATCGCAGCGATCGCGCATCTTGGGAGGCGCGGCCGGAGGCGCGATATGATCAATGTGGTCCTTTGCAGGGTGAAACTTCTAGGACTCTATTCAACCACGCAAATTCGATTTTGCAGGAAATAAAAGATGGCAAGAATTACACCGCTTCAGACTCTATTGGCATCGGCGCGGGGCCGGGTGCTGCCGTTGCCTGCGAAATTGCAGCACCTCTATGGTGGATTCCGGATGGCGCCGCCACGCTCGAAGCCGCAGGTCTTCAGCAATTTCGTCAGCACCTTGGACGGCGTCGTATCGCTGCAGGTGAAGGGGCACGCCGCCGGCGGCGATATCAGCGGATTCAGCGCGCAAGATCGGATGGTCATGGGATTGCTTCGTGCCGTCGCCGACGTGGTCATCGTGGGCTCCGGCACGCTGCAGGCGGATCCTCGGACGGTCTGGACTCCCGCGGCCATTTGCCCTGATCTCGCCGGCGCCTATCAGCGGCTGCGGGCCGCGCTGGGCAAGCACGAGCCGGCGTTGAACGTGGTCGTGAGTGCCAGCGGCAACATCGATCTGCGCAGCCCGGTGTTCGCATCCGGTCGCGTGCCTTCGCTCATTGTCACGACGCCCGAGGGCGCCAGGCGTTTGCGCAGACGCAGGCCGTCCGGTTCCGTCGAAATCCGCACCGCCGGCCGCAGCGGCGCCGAAATTGCACCGGGCGCCATCCTCGACGAAGTCACGCGGTTGAGTTCCGGCAACCGCATTCTGGTGGAGGGCGGCCCGCGGCTGCTGGGATCGTTTTACGAAAAACACCTGGTTGACGAGCAATTCCTGACGCTCGCCCCCCAGATCGCCGGCCGCGACACCGACGACGGACGGCTCAGCCTGGTCATGGACAGGATATTCGCGCCGCGCAATCCGCGCTGGGGCGCGTTGATCGACGTGCGCCGCGGCGGCAATCATCTGTTTTTACGCTATTCCTTCTCATAGCCACAAGAGTTACTGTATCGCGACCGGCATTGGGGAGCACGACATGAAAAGTCATCTATACCAAGAGTTGTGGGCCGCTTGCTTGGCGGCAGCCGCCGCGATGGCGTGCACCGTCGTCCGTGCGGACGCCACCATCGAGCAAAAGACCACACTGGACGTGGCCTCCATGATTCGTTCCCACGGCACATCGACGACCAACATCACAGCCGACAAGAAGCGCGAGGACAACGACTCGCACTGCGAAGGCATGCTGTCGCTGGTCTGCGGCAATATGCGCGGCGGTGAGATCGTGCGGCTCGATCGCGGCGTGACCTGGCGCCTGCACCCCGACAAGAAGACCTATGCCGAAGAGGCCTTTGCGACCCCGGAGGAACTGGCGCAAATGCGCTCCAAAATGCAGGAGCGGCTGGAGAAGATGCGTTCATGTCCGGTGGCGCAGAGGCAGCAGCCCATCGACAAATCCAAGTGCGAAATGTCGCCGCCGAAGATCGATGTCCACAAGACCGACGATAGAATGTCCATCGCCGGCCACGACGCGCAACGCACACTCGCCACTCTGACCGAGACCTGCACCAACAAGGACACCGGCGATGTCTGCGACACCGTGGTCGCCGTCGATGTGTGGCTGACCCAGGACAATATTCCGGGCGCCGGCGACCGCCGGGCATTCCAGCAAGCCTACGCAAAGCGACTCGGGCTCGTCGATGAACAAGGCGCCATGAGCGCCGAAGTCTCCAAATTCCTGGCGCCGTATCAATCGCAAATCAAGCAGTTGACCGACAAATCAAGCGATCTGAAGGGTCAGCCCCTGAAGACATCGTTGCGCGTCATGATGGGCGGGCAGCAATGCAGTGCCACTGCCAAGATGCAGGCGAATGGGTCCGCGGCCGCTGGGAGCAGCGCCCCCGCGGGGAGCGCCAATCCCATCACCGACGTCGCGCAGGCGGGCAAGGCGATCGGATCTCAGGTGGGCAACATGGTGGGTTCGCTGTTCCACAAGAAAAAGGCCGACGACTCGCAGGCGTCGGCCGCCGCGATCCCACCCACGTCGAGTTCCCCGGATCCGTTCGCGCATTACGTGCAAATGGCCTCGTTCACCAGCGAGACCGTGACCATCAGCGCCGAACCGGTTCCTGCGGATCGCTTCGAGGTGCCGCCGGACTGGAAGAAAGATGCACCGAAGTCCGCCAGGCAGGGCGACGACGAATTTACCTGTCCGAAATCCGGAGGCTAGCCGGCTCACGCGGAATACTTAAGACAGGCTCCTAGGGCGAGGTACGCTTCAGGACGGCCGAATTGCGCTCATCATCCGCGATGATGCGATAGAAATTCATGAGATCCGGCGCCTTGCTCACCGGCACGCTCAAATCCTTGATCTCGAACACACGACTATAGCGCAGCACACGGCCCACCACGTCCGTCTTGCTGCGATACGAGGCAAAGCCGTCGTCGAGATTGACCGGCGGCGGCAACTCCTCCACCTGGTAGCCCGCCGGTATTGCGATTTCAAACACATCCGAATCGCGTTGCGGCCCCGCGAATTCGACCGGATGCTGGCGGGGCTCTTTGGTCTCCATCAGGCTACTGGTCTTGCTGCCCAAAACCCGCGGCCGCACCAGCAGTAGATCTCCCGCCGTTTTGGCGAAGTTCTGTGCCTCGACGGTGTAGCGCCATTCGAAAGGACGGTCCGCGGCATCCAAGTTCGCGGTGTTGGCTTTGAGAATCCGGAAGTTGGCGAACGAGTCGCCCGCCACCGCTTCCACGACTCGGATTCGATCGGTATCCGCAGTCGTCGAGCGCAGTTCAAAACGCTGCCCGGCCGCCATATCGCCCACCAGAATCTCGTGCACCTCGCCGCGCAGCGTGCCGTTCTCATCCAGCGTCAGCTTTGCAGTGCGTTCGATGCCGTTGGTGTCCGTCGACAGCTGGGGGAGAGCGAGCAGTTCGCCTCCTTCCGTCGTGACCAACATTCCAAAATTGGCCTGCAATGCGCCGGACAGCCTTCCCAGGGGCGTGAGCTCATTGGTGGGATCGAAAAACAAGAGTTGACCCAGTTTCGGATGCGCGATGCGCGCCTGCAGCGGAGCAGTCTCGCTGCCCGGCGGCAAGGCGATGGCGAGAATGACATGGTTGAAGGCGAGGTTGGGCGGTGTTGCCGCCGTGACCGATCCGCGTTCGGTGTTGATGAGCACGTAGTAGGATTCCACGCCGATCTCTTTCAGCATGGCGCTCAACAAGGTGGCCTTGTCTTTGCAGTCGCCGTAGCGATGACTGAATACTTCGGCGGCCGGATGCGGTTGATGCCCGCCGATTCCGAGTTCAATGGCGACATAGCGGATATCGCTTTGCACGAAGTTCGCCAGGGCACGTATTTTTTCGATCAACGATGGACTCGACGCGGTGAGTTCAGCGACCTTCTGCTTGATT
>DATLVV010000266.1:0-6225 GCA_035577165.1 Steroidobacteraceae bacterium
ATCGTTTCGGTGACGCCGCACAGCTTCGCGTAGCTCTGCTGCATGGCGACCGTGTCCTTGATGTGCTCCAGATTGTCGCGCAGCGATGCGAGCTCCTCGAGCGCCATCTTCTGATCGCCCACGAGCTGCTCGCCGAGCGAAGTCAGATATTCCGGTATGCGCTTGCCGCGTTCGTCATGCGCGATGAAGTCAGCCACCGCGGAACCCTTCTCCTTCAGCAGCGCGGCGAGGCGGGATACGCCGGGGCCCTTGGATTGTTTGACGCGCTCGATCACGAGGCTGGCCGAGATGTTGACGCTGTTGAGGATGTTGCCGACATTGTGCAGCACGTTGGTCGCGACTTCCGCCATGCCCGCCTGGCGCGAGGCGGTGACCAGCTGTTTGTGCACCCGTTCGAGTTCGTCCGCGGACGCCTTCGACGCAGTGATGTCCCGCAAGAATTCCACCGAGTACTCGGCGGGGGCAGCGCCGTCGCGCACCAGGAATATGATTGAGCGCACCCAGATGGCGGCACCTTCCCTGCGGATGAAGCGCTTCTCGAGATCGACAAATTGCAGATCGCCGCTCCACAGCCGCTCCACTTCGGCCGAAACGCGCGCGACATCCTCGGCGGCGGTGAAATCAACCAGGGACTTGTCTGCAAGCTCGTCGGACCCGGAGCCCTGCATCGCGCAGAACGCCTGGTTGAGACGCAGGAATTTGCCGGAGCGGTCGGCGAACACGATGCCGAGCGGCGCCTGATCAAAGGTGTTGCGGAACAGAATTTCGGCGCGGCGCAGATTGTCGCGCGCTGCGACCAGATCCGTGAAGTCGGCGATGGTTCCCACCCAGCCGTCCACCCCATCGGCCCGCACGACCTGTTCCGAGATATGGCGCACCGTGCCATCCTCGGACTGGGTGCGATAGCCGTCGAATCGGCTGGGCTTGGGGTTGCGGCAGAATTCCGTCCAAATTCGTTCCATGCGTGCGCGATCGTCGGGATGCACGCGCTGCGACCACGCATCGGGGCTGTGCCCCAATTGGAGTCCGAACATGCGTCGGTACTCGGGATTGCTGTAGGTCATGTTGCCGGCCGCGTCGGTGTGATAGATGGCAACCGGTGCACTTTCGAGCAACGCCCTGGCGGTCTGCGCGGGCAGCGCGGCCGGCTGCGGAGGGCAGAGCAGCGCCAGTTCAGCCATGCGCGCGCGAAGTTCGATTTGTGCCGCCGCCTGCTCGGCAAGCAATCCGAGCGCGGCGTGCTGCTGGGGCCCCAGGGTGCGGGCTTCGGAATCATAGACTGCCAGGGCGCCCAGCGTATCGCCGGCCGCGGTGCGCAACGGCACTTCAGCAAGGACGGTCCCTGGCCGGGGCGGGTCGGCGAGCAGCCCCGCCCCCGTCGTGCACCAGGGTTCGCCGTCATCGTTGATGATGATCGATGCGAACTGTGTGCCGCAGGCCATGGCGGCCAGCCGCGCCAAGCCGTGGAAGATGGGGTCCCAAGACCCGCCTTCCGGCAGGGCGATGGCCGCTGCCGGCGCCAAGGGTGTAGGGTCCATGGATGGCGAATTCATCGGCCTGACGTTCCCCGTAGCGCAGTCATCATCGTTTGGCGCGTTCGCTTCGTATGTATTTGGATAACGGCATATTTTGTCGCATTTGAATGTCCAACCGGGTGGCGAATCCATCACATGCCGCGGCGCCAGACAGCGAATTGCGTCGCAACTTAGAGCCTCCAACCTGCATCCGCGGCTTGGGTATGATCGTCCGCATGGCCAGCCGCGATATTCGAGCCGATGAATCACCCGTTTGTGGGCCGTGGAATCCGGGCATCCAGTCGCAGGTTCCCAAGGAACTACGACACCTGGCGACGATTTTTCGCGGCGACAATGTCTTTACCAGCATTGCCACGGCCGACGAGCTGCAGGGTCTCACCGGGATCCCGCCGAGCGAGCTGATCGCCTTTCGGCCGCAGCGGCTTGCGTTGCACGAACTCCTGATTCGGGTGACGGCCGACTTCGCCGTACCCGACGGCTCCCGAATCGGCGACTTGGGAATCAACTTTCGCGAAATCGCGAATCTGTTGCTGGAGCGATATCTGATCCCGGAAATGGCCGCGATCACCGCAGCCTACGAGCGCACCCGCAGTGAACTGCGTCTCGCAATTCATGGCGCCCTGGCTGAGGTGGTTCCGCCGCTGCCGGCGCCGCCGGCAGTCCGGCCGTCGAGGGCGGCGCAGCTGCTGGCGCGCATCGGGCCGCGGCGCGCGCCCGCCGCGACTGCGCCGGCCGATCCGGGATGGGGTCCGCGCCACCTTGCCGAATGCGAACGCCTCGCCGGCATCGCAGCCACGCCGCAGCAAAGGATCGCGTACCGCAAGCTTGCCCGGGTGATGTCGGGCTTGTTCGCCACGCAGGGGCATGCCTGGGGAACGCGCGATCTCATCGTTTCCATGGCGACCGATATGGCGTGCAACGACTTCGGCAGCGAGTGCATCGGCCGAACCATCGAACCTCTGCTGCTGAACGCGGCGCGCAGCGAGGGCTACACCTTGCTGCCGCGCCAGGAGCGGCCGGTGGTCATCAATACCAAGGGACCGTCCGCTTCGGGCAAGAGTACCTTGCGGCTGTTGCAGAAAAGGCTGGCGGGCGACATCGGCGCCCGCTGGAGCGATTTCGCACTGATCAGCCCGGACATCTGGCGCAAGCAATTGCTGGACTACGGGGCCCTCGGCGCCGCGTACAAGTACGCCGGTGCGTTTACCGCCGAGGAGCTGCAAATCGTCGACCAGAAGCTCGACCGGTACATGGCTCGCAAGCACCAGCGGGGTGAAATGACCCATCTGTTGATCGACCGCTTTCGCTTCGACAGTTTCGCGCCCGATTCGGACGAGGCGGGCAGCAATCTCTTGACCCGGTTCGGACAGGCGGTCTATTTGTTCTTCATGATCACGCCTCCGGAACTGCTGGTCGAGCGCGCCTGGGCGCGCGGGCTCGAATTCGGCCGCTATAAGGCCGTCGACGACACGCTGGCGCATGCCGTCGAGGCGTACACCGGGATCCCCGATGTTTTTTTCACCTGGGTGCGGCACAGCGACAAGCGCATTCAATTCGAATTTCTGGACAATACGGTGCCCTTCGGAACGCGCCCGCGGACGGTGGCGTTCGGCGACAACAACACCTTCAATATTCTCAACGTCAGGGGAATTCTGGACATCGAGCGCTACGGACGGGTTGATGTCGATGCCGCGGCGCCCGATCTCCTCTATGCGGATCGCAGCCTGCTCGGGGCGGAGCACAACAGCGGATTCCTGCAGCGTTGCATCGACGAATTTCGCGAGATCAATTTCGCGGACCAGACGAGCGGGCGAATTTATCTTCGCATCGAATGCGGCACTCCGGTCTGGGCGGATCGAACCCTGCTGCAAGCGGCGATTTCGGATCCCGATACGCGGAGCGGATTGAGCGTGGTCGCGCCGAGTGCATTACGCGGGGAAACTCCGGGTACGGGTGAGCCGCAGTATCTATGCGCAGAAGACGGCGGCCCGGCGCCGACCCTGGGCTCATGGGGCACCGCGGCCCGGCACAGCGGGCGTGGTGCATAGGAGCCAGTCCGGCTCCCTAGCCCAAGAAGTCGCAGTAGCGGTCGACGTGCGCGGCGAGATCGAGCGTGTGCTGCCGGGTCAACTTTTCCGCCAATTCCGTGTCGCGACGTTCCAATGCTTCAATGATCTTCAAGTGATCGATGATGGAGCGGGCTGCCCGATCGCTTTGGGTGATCGTGGCACGGCGAATCGCCCGAACGTGAATCAGCAGATTATGCGTCGCATCGACAATGGTCTGCGAACCGCCGAGCGCGATCACCGCCGTGTGAAATGCGATGTTGGCATCGGAATACTCGTCCAAGTGCTCCGAAGGCGGCGAGTTCTGGAATTCATCGAACAGATGCCGCAGGGCGGCGATATCCGCGTCGCTGGCCTTTTGAGTGGCGAGGCGCGCGGCCATGGATTCGAGCGCGGCCCACATCTGGATCATCTCAATCATTTCGCGCTTCGACTTTCGAATGATGTAGATGCCACGCCGCGGAATGGTGCGTATGAAACCTTCCTGTTCCAGCAGCGACAGGGCTTCACGAATCGGCGTTCGACTGACGCCGAGCGCCGTGGTGAGCTGCCGCTCGTCGAGACGCAACTCCTGGTTCGGATCGTAGATATCGGTGTCGGCGATCGCATTCTTCAATAACGCATAGGCTTGATCGCGCAAGCTCGTCGCGTTCAGCGGCGCCAGCGCGAGCGGCGCCGCGGAGGAGGTACGTTGTACCAGCTTTGCGATAGTGTTCATTGACCCTCTCGATGCGTTGTTGGCTGCATCGTCAGCCGCTGCCGGTCGGCAGCACTCTCATATACAACATTGGAAGGCCGGCCAACCACGCCGTGCCAACCGGTAATAAATAACACAATCTTCACGTAGTGCCGCAACTTCCTGACAATGCCGGGCGCGCCCGGGGACGCCTTGCAGTCCGAAATCCATTCATATATGGTATACCACGAAAAGAATACCAGGCTGGCAAAGTTTGTGCGCATGCGCTCGAACTCCAGGGGGGCTTACGGGTGAGGCAGTCTTCGCGCGTCCGTATCGTCGGTGGCGATCCCACCGGCAGGGGTGTCGTCATCCAATTCACACGTGTCTTAAGAGCGCGCCGTCGGCGCCAAGGAGATCGGCTGCCCGTAATCGTCCGGTGAGCAGTTTCTGCATTGACCTTTGGGTGATTTTTCACATCGACCGGGGTGAATAAGGAGAACTATATGAATGCAATCTTGAACTCTCAGCCAACAAAGTCGCCGTTCGCGAATCCGTGGGTGCAACTGATACTCGGCGTGATTTGCATGGCCAGCGTTGCGAACCTGCAGTACGGATGGACGCTGTTCGTCAATCCCATCGACGCCAAGTACCACTGGGGCCGCGCTGCCATTCAGGTCGCCTTTACCATCTTCGTCCTCATCGAGACCTGGCTGGTTCCGATCGAAGGCTATCTGGTCGATAGATTCGGCCCCAAATGGGTCGTACTCGGCGGCGGCATACTCGTTGCCATCGCGTGGGCGCTGAATTCAACGGCGAGTTCGCTCACAGTGCTGTATTTCGCGGCCGCCATCGGCGGCGTCGGCACCGGCTGTGTTTACGGCACCTGCGTCGGCAATGCTCTGAAGTGGTTCCCCGGCCGGCGCGGGCTCGCCGCCGGCATCACGGCCTCGGGGTTCGGCGCCGGTGCCGCCCTTACCATCGTGCCGATTTCGCACATGATCGATTCATCCGGCTACGAGCAGGCCTTTCTGTTTTTCGGGCTGCTGCAGGGGGGCATCGTGTTCGTAGTGTCCTGGATGTTATTGACGCCGCCGCCGTCGCTCATCGCTGCAAAAGTCAAACCCAATCAGACCGCGCACGGATATACGCCCACTGAGGTGCTGAAGACACCGGTGTTCTACTTGATGTACTTCATGTTCGTGTTGATCGCGGCCGGCGGACTCACCATGGCTGCCTCCATGGCACCGATTGCCAAGGACTTCAAGATCGACAAGGTTCCCGTGGATCTATTCGGCGTGACCATGGCGGCGCTGGCGTTTGCGCTGGCCCTGAATCGCATCTTCGACGGCGTCGGCCGGCCCTTCTTCGGCTGGCTGTCCGATCAGATCGGCCGCGAGTACACCATGGCCCTGGCTTTCACGCTGGGCGCCGTCGCGCTCTACACGTTGAGCCAGTCCGGAACCAACCCGGTGCTGTTCGTGTTGGTCACGGCGTGCTACTTCGGCGTGTACGGCGAGATCTTCAGCCTGTTCCCGGCAACCGCCGGCGATACCTTCGGCTCGAAATTTGCGGCCGCCAATAACGGCATGCTGTACACGGCCAAGGGAACGGGCGCGCTGCTCGTGCCGTACGCGGCGCTCATCTCGAAGGCGCATGGCTGGTCGGCGGTATTCGCGATTGCGATGACGTTCAATGTGGCCGCTGCGGTGCTTGCAGTGTTCGTGCTCAAGCCCATGCGCGCGCGGCATTTCGCGAAAACCTTCGACGCGGCTCCGACATCGGCACCGGCAGCGTCTTGATGGCGGGCGAAGGTCCGCAGTTGATTACCCTGCAGTTGGAGGAATCATGGCAACCGTAAATCCCGCGTCGATTCAGCCCAAGGCCACCACCGCCGAAGATACCCTGCAGCGCAAAAGCCGCGACGCCGGCGTCATCTCCGGCGGCC
>DATLVV010000267.1:0-5005 GCA_035577165.1 Steroidobacteraceae bacterium
CCTCCCGTGCAGAAGAAGCCGGTGGTCGCGCCGGTGGAATCGGGATCATGGATCGACTGGCTGTCTGACCACTGGTGGGTGCCGGCCGCCGTCATCGTCGCAATGATTCTGCTGCTGGCGTTTGCCGCGCGGCGGCGTAGGCAAGGCGGCGGCGGCGACTTGAATCGGATGGAGGACACCGACGTCGATTTCCGCGACCCGAGTGCCAAGCTTGGCATGCGCAGGGGCGAAGAGTCGTTCGTGGTCGAGGAATCGGGCGAACACCCGCAGCCGCAATTCGAAAAAACGTCCGACACCTTCTCGGATACTCATTCCAATCTCAAAGCTCCCGAAGACACCATGTCGAGCGAGAGCGCGGTCAATCTCGATCAGGGCGACCCTTTGGCCGAGGCCGACTTCCACATGGCCTACGGTCTCTATGACCAGGCGGCCGACCTGGTGCGAATTGCGCTCGAACGCGAGCCGGACCGGCGCGATCTACGCCTCAAGCTGTTGGAGATATATTTCGTCTGGGGCAACAAGGATGCGTTCCTGCAGACGGCGAAGGCGTTGGAATCGACGCGCGATCGTGCCCCTGCCGGCGAATGGGACAAGATCCTCATCATGGGCAAGCAGATTTGCCCGGACGAACCGTTGTTTGCCGCTTCGGCCGGCAGCGGCCGCGGCGCGGGCGCCCTGGTCGACCTGAACCTCGAAGGCGGCGAGAACCGCGTCGATATCGATTTGTTCGGCGATCCCGAAGGCGAACGCAGTAAATTGGATCACTCCATTGCCAAGGAAGGCGACGATACCGCCGCGACCGGCGAGTCGCCGGCGATGCACACCTCTTCGGATCTCGACTTCACGCTGGATACGCCGGAACGCGGCGCGGATGAGTCCCCGACCCGTGAGTCGCCGACGCAAAAGATGGCGTCGCGCGATGAGCCGACGGTGGAATCCGAGATGATGAACTTCTTGGATTCGCCCACCAGCGAATCGCCGACGTTGAAGACCGGGGACCTGCACGATCGCGTCTCCTCGAAGCTGCCGACGAAGGCCGATCAGACCGCGGAAGTGTCGATCGACGATCTAGGCTTGGATCTCGACCAGCTGAACGACACGGGAAGCCCGACGCCCCTCGAGGAGACCGACCATCCGTCCGACGCGCCCACCATGGTGGCGGGCCTCGATGAAAAGTCGCGGCGCATGATGGCGGATGCCGAGAGCCGTTCGCGCGATCGCGATCTGACCGAACTCGAACGTGAATTGGAGGCGTCCTTCATCGCCGATCTCGACTCGGGTCAAGACGAGGTCAAAACCGCAGTGCTCGGCCCCGAGTCGGCACCCACCGTGCAGATGCCGCGCAACTTGGATGCCGCAGCCACCTCACGCTTCAAATCGCCCGAATATTCGGACGTCGCGGATGCTGAGAAAGTCGACGTCGACTCAACATCCAAGCTGCGCGGGCTATCCGGCGACAGCATCGACCTCGATTTGGATCGGCTGGCGAATGCGCTCGGCAGCGGCGACACCGTCGAGCAGCCGCGCGCCGACGATGAAGTGTTTTCGACCGAGGTGTTCGAGGCCAGTCAGCGCAGCCGGCGCGTCGATCTCGACGTGGGCGAGGCACTGAATGGCACCGAGGCGCCGACCAACAAGATGCAGGCGATTACGCCGGCGTCGCGCACCTCCAAGATCAAGGTGGACGACATCGATCTGCCGGAATTGGAACCGGTGACCATGAGCGAAGTGGGCACCAAGCTGGATCTGGCGCGCGCGTACATGGACATGGGCGATCCCGAGGGCGCGCGCAGCATCCTCGAGGAAGTCGTGCAGGAAGGTTCCGCCAGCCAGAAACAGGAAGCGCAGCGCCTGATCGAGACTTTGCCCGGTTAGCGTGGCCGCCGGACCGGGCCGCCGGGTCGCCGCTCTCGTAGAGTATGACGGCACCGAATACGCCGGCTGGCAGTCGCAGGAGCACTCGGCGTCGATCCAGGACGCCGTGCAGGCGGCGATCTCCTTTGTAGCAGGTGAGCCGGTGGTGGTCATCTGCGCCGGGCGGACCGACAGCGGTGTGCACGCCACGGGTCAAGTCATCCATTTTGACACCAACGCCGTGCGCACCCCGCGCGCCTGGGTGCTGGGCGCCAATACCAAGCTTTCGCCGGCGATTGCCCTGCAATGGGCAGGCGAGGTGAGCATCGGCTTTCATGCCCGGCACCGGGCCATTCGCCGCGTCTACCGTTACTGCATACTGAATCGAAGCGCTCGATCCGCTCTCAATCGCACGCGGACTGCGTGGATTCATCGTCCGCTCGACGCTGCGGCCATGCACGCGGCGGCACAGGCGTTGATCGGCGAGCATGATTTCTCCGCATTCCGATCGGTGGAGTGCCAATCGAAGACCACGGTCAGGCGCGTCGAACGGATCGGAGTGTGGCGGGAGGGCGATTTTCTGTGGCTGGAGATCGCAGCGAACGCATACCTGCATCACATGGTGCGCAACGTCGTGGGCACGCTGCTCGATGCGCAACGCGAGCCGGACCCGGCAGCAGCGGTGGCCCGGGTCCTTGCCAGCGGCAATCGCCGCTTTGCGGGCGCCACCGCCCCGGCCGCCGGTCTGTACCTCTGGCAGGTGGAGTATCCGGCCATGTATGGGGTACCCCTGCCGCAGCCCGGGCTGATTGGGCTAAACTAGCTTATGTCCTGGTTCGAACGAATTGTTCCCTCGCGCATCAAGACCGAGCGCCGCACGCGCTCCGTGCCCGAAGGCCTGTGGATCAAGTGTCCTGCCTGCGACGCGGTGCTGTATCGCGCGGAGATCGAGCGCAACCTGCATGTCTGCCCCAAGTGCAGCCATCACATGCGCATCAGCGGGCGCGAACGGCTGTCGAAGTTTCTCGACCCCGGCTCGACCACTGAGCTTGCCAACCAGGTCGAGCCCGAGGATCCGCTCAAATTCAAGGATTCGAAGCGCTACAAAGACCGGCTCGTACAGGCGCAAAAACAGACCGGCGAACGCGACGCATTGATCGTGATGACCGGCAAATTGGCCGGACTGGATGTGGTTGCGTGCGCCTTCGAGTTCCGCTTCCTGGGCGGCTCCATGGGATCGGTGGTCGGCGAGAAGTTCGTGCGCGCCGTGGAGTACAGCCTCGAACATCGCATGCCGCTGGTGTGTTTCGCGGCCAGCGGCGGCGCGCGCATGCAAGAGGCCTTGTATTCGCTGCTGCAAATGGCGAAGACCAGCGCCGCGCTCAAGCGCTTGTCGGAAGCCCGCTTACCTTTCATATCGGTGATGACCGATCCCACGACCGGCGGGGTCTCCGCGAGCCTCGCGATGCTGGGGGACATCAACATTGGCGAGCCAAAGGCTCTGATTGGTTTTGCCGGTCCGCGGGTGATCCAACAGACCGTGCGCGAAACGCTGCCCGAAGGATTCCAGCGCAGCGAGTTCCTGCTCGAGCACGGCGCTCTAGACATGATCGTGGACCGGCGCGAGCTGCGCGACCGCATCGGCGCCATGCTGCGCCTCATGACCGGCAAAGAACCCGCCGCAGCATAGGCTCCTAAGCCGTCCGTGCCGCGAAGTCTCGAGCAGTGGCTGGCCTACCAATCGCAGTTGCATCCGCGCACTATTGATCTGGGGCTCGATCGGCTGCGGCAGGTCCAGAGCCGTTTGGGGTGGCGGCAGCCCGCGGTTCCTGTGATCACGGTCGCCGGCACCAACGGCAAAGGCTCGGTAAGCGCCTTCTGCACCTCCATCCTGGGGGCCGCGGGTTTCCGGGTGGGCACGTTCACCTCGCCGCATTTTCGGGACTATCGCGAGCGGATCCGCATCCATGACCGGTTGGTGAGCGCCGATGAGTTGGTCGCGGCATTCGAGCGCATCGAGGCTGCACGCGGCGAGATCGCCCTCACTTTCTTCGAGTTCAACACGCTGGCGGCGCTGTTGGTGTTCGAAGCCGCAGCGCTCGACGCCTGGGTGCTCGAGATCGGCATGGGTGGGCGTTTGGACGCCGTCAATGTGGTCGATCCGGATGTTGCCGTGGTGGTCAGCATTGGCTTCGACCATCAGGAATACCTGGGCACCACGCTCGAGGCCATCGCACGCGAGAAGGCCGGAATCTTCCGCAAACAACGGCCGGCCGTGCTCGGTAGCCGCGACATGCCTGAAATCGTTGAGGAACTCGCGCGGACGATGGGCGCGCCGCTCAAACGATTGGGGCGCGAATACACCTACACCCATCAACACGGCACTTGGCAGTTCCGCGGTGCTCGTTGGGACCTGCCCGGTTTGCCGGCGCCGGGGCTCAGGGGCGAGTCGCAATACGCCAATGCGGCGACCGCCATCGCCGCCATCGAAGAGATCGCTCCGTGGCGGACGATTCCGCCGGCGGCGATAGCGCAAGGAATCAAGGAGACGCAGCTCGCCGCGCGCTTTCAAGTCATCGCGCCCGCACAGCCGGGCGCGCCGACGTGGATCCTGGACGTGGCGCACAACCCTGCCGCCGCCCGCGTGCTGGCGCAGAATTTGCGCGATACCGCCGGCGACTCGCGGACCCTCGCCGTGGCCGGAATCTTGGCCGACAAAGATGCGGAGGGAATTGCCGCAGAATTGCATGGCTGCGTGGATGCGTGGTGGTGCGTATCTACCGAGGGAGAACGAGGCCGCAACGCTGCGGACCTGGCGCGGATGATTGGCCGCCAGGTCACGGTGCCTGTCGAAGTCGCGGACAGCCCGGCCGCCGGATGCGCCGCGGCATTGGCCGATGCCAAGCCGGCGGATCGAATCGTCGTCTTTGGATCCTTCCACACGGTGGGACCGGCGCTAGATTGGCTCGAGGCGCACGACTTTCTGCCGCGCGCCGAGGTTCCCGAATATACTGCGGCCACTTAAGTTTGAGGCTGACAAGCTCTATGGATCGTCGCGTCAAAGAACGCCTGGTCGGCGCCTCGATCCTGGTGGTGCTGATCGTATTGATCGTTCCGGAATTGTTGTCAGGTCCCGCGCCGCCCGTTCCGG
>DATLVV010000268.1:0-5901 GCA_035577165.1 Steroidobacteraceae bacterium
CCCCCCTGCGGTGGTCTCGGTATTGCCGTGCATGGGATCGCACACCCAGAGCACCTGGGAACCCGTGCCGCGTACCGCCCGGATCATGCTGGGCAGCTTTTGCTCGATATCCTTGACCCCGAAACGATGAATGAAGGTCAGCCGCCCGGGTTCGTTCTGCGGATTCAGCACCTGAACCAGTTCTTGCAGCCACTCGGCGCTCATCGCCGCGCCCACTTTCACGCCGATGGGATTGGAGATGCCGCGGAAATATTCGATGTGTGCACCGTCGATGTTGGCGGTGCGCATGCCGATCCACGGCATGTGCGTGGATAAGTTGTACCAATGCTTCTGCCGTTCGATGTAGCGGGTCTGCGCCTGCTCCGACAGCAGGTGCAGCCCTTCATGGCTGGTATAGAAATCAACGCGGGTGGCCGCGTGCACCCGTTGCCCACTCATGGACTCGAAGAATTCCAGCGACTCGGCGATGGAATCGACGATCTTCTGATAGGCATCGCGCAGCGCCGCGTGACGCAGGAAGCTCAAATCCCAGTACTCCGGGTGGTGCAGATCCGCGAACCCGCCGTCGATCAGCGCTCGCACGAAATTCAAGGTGAGCGAGGCGCGCTCGTAGCCGCGCAGCAGCAGTTCCGGATCCGGTTCGCGCTCCGCCGCGCTGAATCCCGGCCGGTTGACATTGTCGCCGCGGTAGCTCGGCAAGGTGACCCCGTCGCGGGTCTCGGTATCGGCCGAGCGCGGTTTGGCATACTGGCCGGCAAAGCGGCCGACGCGAATAATCGGCTTTTTCAAGCCCTGCAGCAGCACCAGGCTCATCTGCAGCAGGATTTTCAGGCGTCTGGCGATGTTGTCGGATTCGCAGTCCTCGAAGCTCTCCGCGCAATCTCCGCCCTGCAGCAAGAACTGCTCGCCGCGCTGCGCCTGCGCCAATTTCGCGCGCAGCGCCTCGATTTCCCAGGAGACCACCAGCGGCGGCAAACGGCTCAGCGAGGCGACCACGCGCTCCAGCGCTAGGCGGTCGGAGTATCGCGGTTGCTGGGTTGCAAGACGGGTGTGCCAACTGGCAGGGTGCCAATTCGTCAAGGCGGGGCTTTTCGACATGAGAAGGATGCTAGCGTTGTCGGCCGGCTCAAGTCAAAATGCGGCGCCTGAACGGCTACCCCGCAAATCTGGAACCTACCATGCAGCACAGTATCGCGCCTTCGCAGCCACTCACCGACGATCCCTTGCAAATCCTGGGACTTCGCGACATCAACCCCGGAACCTGGTCCGGCAGCCAGGGCTGGAGCAAGCAATCCCACGGGCCGCTGATCGACTCCATCAATCCGGCGACCGGCAGGCGGCTGGCGCAAGTTCGCGGCGCCACGCTCGAGGACTACGAGCAGGTCATGAGCACGGCCGTGGCCGCAGCCGCCGCATGGCGGCAAGTGCCGGCGCCGAAGCGCGGTGAAGCAGTGCGGCTCATGGGTGAAGAATTGCGCCGTTACAAGGATGCGCTCGGCAGTCTCGTTTCCATGGAAAACGGCAAGATCAAGGCCGAGGGCGACGGCGAGGTGCAGGAGATGATCGATATCGCCGATTTTGCCGTCGGGCAATCGCGCATGCTGTACGGCCTTACCATGCATTCCGAACGGCCCCAGCACCGCATGTACGAGCAGTGGCATCCGCTCGGCATCGTGGGGGTGATTTCCGCGTTCAATTTCCCGGTGGCCGTGTGGTCATGGAACGCATTTCTGGCGGCGATCAGCGGCAATGCCACCGTGTGGAAGCCCTCGCCCAAGACCGCACTGTGCTCGCTCGCCGTACAGCACATCTGCAATCGGGTTCTGGAACGTCACGCACTGCCGCCGATCTTCCAGATCTTCATCGATGCGGGCACCGATCTGGCGCAGCGTTTCGTCGACGACCGCCGCGTGGCGCTGGTGTCCTTCACCGGCTCGACCCATGTAGGCCGGCGGATCGGTGTGAAGGTTGCCGAGCGGCTCGGCAAGAGTCTGCTCGAACTGGGCGGCAACAACGCCATCATCGTCGACGACAGCGCCAACCTCGACCTGGCGGTGCCCGGAATCGTATTTGGCGCGGTCGGAACCGCGGGTCAACGCTGCACCACGACGCGGCGCGTGCTGGTGCATCGATCGCGGGCGGCCGAACTGGAACGGAGATTGGTTGCCGCTTACGCGCAGGTGCGCATCGGCGATCCGCTGAACGGCGACACCCTGATGGGACCGCTGATCGACGCCGGCGCGGTATCGCGCTATTCAGCGGCGATTGCCGCGGCACTTGCCGAAGGCGGCGAACTGCTGTGCGGCGGCAAAGTGTTGGCTCGGCCGGGAAATTTCGTCGAGCCGACCATCATTCGCGCCCATGCCGGCATGGAGGTGGTCCGCACCGAAACGTTTGCGCCGATTCTGTACCTGATCGCCTATGACACCCTGGAGGAGGCGGTGGCCATTCAAAACTCGGTGCCGTACGGTCTTTCCTCGGCGGTGTTCACCGACCGGCTGCAGGTGGCTGAGCGCTTCTTATCCGCCGACGGCAGCGACTGCGGCATTGCCAACGTCAACCTGGGCACCTCGGGTGCGGAGATCGGCGGCGCTTTCGGCGGCGAGAAGGACACCGGCGGCGGCCGCGAGGCCGGCTCGGATTCCTGGAAGGCCTACATGCGGCGCCAGACCAATACGATCAACTGGAGTTCGCAGCTGCCGCTCGCTCAGGGAATCCGCTTCAACGTTTGATCCAATTCTCGATTTCGGCGGCTCGCGCCTCGAGCCGCGCCGCCGAGATCGGACCCAGGGTCTTGAGTTCCTGCGCATACAGCGACACCCGATATTCCTCGATCCAGTTTTGCAGATCATCGAGTTCGGGGATCCAGCGCAGTTCGGCGCCGAGTTCAACCGCGAGCGACCGGTGGCGCTCCGACCAGCCGCGAAGTTCGCGGACGATGTGCGGCGATTCGACGCCCCGCGCGGCGGCGCGCTGCCAGCGCCGCGCCTCGGCCTTCAAGTAGCGCGACAACTGACGCAGCCACTCCGGATACAGCGCCTGCAACGCGTCGGCATTCAACAATCGCTGCAGATGCTCGCGGCTCTCCGCCGCCGCGTCGGCTGCCAGCTTGGGTGCGGAATCGTCGAGCGCGCGTCGTATCGCGCGCGCCTCGGTGAACCAAAGCAACGCGCCCGCGGCGATTTCCTCCAAGCAGGCGTGCAATTGCGCGCGTCCCTGATCGACCGCGCCGTCGAATGCCTCGCGCGTGCGCGGCGCGTCGAGGTCGGCGAAGCAGGCCCGCCGGAAAACCATTTGCAACAGCACCTCGGTCAAGGCCGCGCTTGTGGCATACGGACCGGCGGCGAGCAGCAATGAAGCGTTGCCGGCAATCGCCTTGCCGATATCGCGCGCCTGCGTGCTCAGCATCCTGCGCGCCAGCAGCGCCGCGCCGTGCCACCAGCCGCGTCGCGCCTCGGCGGCCGACCATTCGTAGCGCACCTCGAGCGACTGGCTTCCCGGCCGCTGTGCGAGCGTCGGATACACCCACACGGTGCCCTGCTCCGTGGTCAACGGCACGCGGTCCGGCAAGGCGTCGATCTCGAAGCGCTTCCATCCGAAAGGTGGGTACGCCGCGTGGGCATGCCTCTCGAGTTCCGCAGCCGCGGCGGCGGCGCTGGCGCGCCGCAGTTCCGCAAGCGCCGCGCCGTGCGCGAGTTCCCGGCCGTCGGCGACGACGGTCAGTTGCGGGATCAAATGCGCCGGGACGGCCGCGAGGTCGAATCGCAATTGCGATTCCGGGATGCCGCGCGTCTCCTTGAGCCAGAGCTTGAGGCTCTCGGCATCCGCGGCGCGCGCCGTGCCGCCGCTCGCAGTGCTCGCGAGGAATTGCGCCGCCGTCTCGCCGATGGGAATCAGGTTGCGGCGCGCGTCCTTGGGCAGCGAGCGCAGCAGTGCCTCGATTCGCGGTTCGCCGAATCCCGGCACTGCAGCGTCCACCCCCGCACGGGTCAGTCCCGGCAGGGCCAGAATCGGGATGCGCATACTCGCGCCATCGCGGGATTCACCGGGCGCGAAATGATATTCGACCGGGATCGCAAGCGCATCGAGCTGCACCGTTTCGGGATATCGCAACAGTGCCTCCGGCTCGGGCACGCGGGCGAATATGCGCTCGGGCCCCAACGCCAGGGCGCGCCTCGCGGCGCCGGACAGGTGGCGGGTGTAGTACTCCAGAGTCGCCGCGCTCGACACCTGGCGCGGCAGCGCGGCGTCGTAGAAGTCCACGAAAACCTCGGCGCCGTGCACCAGATCGCGCGTTCGCAGCCGCTCCTCCATCCGTAGCGCGTCGCGTACTGCGGCATCGTTGGCCAGCAGCCAATCCGGCCGTCGGTGCAGCCTCTGATAAACCAGGGCCTCGCGCGCGAAGATCCTGCGCGACTCCTCCGGCGCAATGGGTCCGTAGTTCACGGCGCGGTTGGCGGTCAAGGTCAATCCGAGGAAGCTTAGGCGCTCACGCGCGGTGACCTGTTCGCGTTCCTCGTCCCAATCCGGCTCGAGGTATTCGCGTTTGAGCAGGTGCGCGGCGGCAGCCTCGATCCACTGTGGTTCGATTTCCGCGACGCGGCGCGCGAACACCCGTGATGTCTCGACGATGTTCGCCGCCATGATCCACCGCGGCCGGCGCCGCGCCAGCGGCGAACCCGGGAAGATGTGAAACTGCACTCCGCGCGTGCCGAGATACACCCCTTCCTCGCCTCGCGTGCCCACCATGGTGCAAAAACCCGCGAGCAACGAGCGATGCACGGCGCCGTAGCTCGCGGCTTGCCGCTGAGCCACCAATCCCACCTCCGCGGCACGATCTGCAACCTGACCATACACATCATCCCATTCGGACAGCCGCAACAGGGAAAAGCGGCGCTCCTTGCACCAGCGCTTGAGTTCGCGCCGCGGGCCCTCGCGGGCTGTGCGATAGGCCTTCCACACCTTGACCAGCGCGGAGAACTCGGATTTGCCGTCGTCGAACAGGGTATCGAGACGCGCATCCTCGGCGCCGCCGGCGGCAGCGCTCCCGGTGGGCGACAGGCGGATGTCCGGGACGCTCAAGCCGGCAACGATGGCCAGCAATTCGGCGCAGGCGCGAAATCGTTTGCTCTCGATCAACGAGCGCGCCAGGCGCGGATCGAGAGGCAGGCGCGACATGACCCGGCCGCGCCGCGTGATCCGTCGCTCCGCATCCAGCGCCTGCAGTTCCTGCAGCAACCGATAGCCATCGCCGCGCGCTCGCGCGTCGGGGGGATCGATGAAGGGGAACTCCTCGGCCGCGCCCAAGCCATCGGCAGCCAGTCGCAACAGCAGCGCGGCGAGATTGGTGCGCAGGATTTCCGGCTCGGTGAACGGCGGGCGGGCCTCGAAGTCGGCCTCGGTATACAGCCGCAGGCATAAGCCCGGTCCCAAACGGCCGCAGCGGCCCTTGCGCTGGTCGGCGCCGGCACGTGACACGGGCTCTATGGGCAGCCGCTGCAGGCGGTTGCGCGGACTGTAGCGGCTGATGCGCACCAGACCCGAATCGATGACGGCGCGGATGCCCGGCACGGTAATCGATGTCTCGGCGACATTCGTCGCCAACACGATGCGTTGCCGCGGACCACGCTGAAAGATCCTGCTCTGCTGCTCCCAGGATAACCGCGAGTACAACTCGAGGATATCCATGCGCCCCTGCAACTCACGTTGCAATAGTTCACCGACATCGCGGATCTCGCGTTCCCCGGGCAGAAATACCAAAATGTCGCCGCCGCCGATCTGTCCCGGTTCAGTGACGATTTCCTGACATGCGTCGAGGACGGCCGCGGGCAGATCGGGATCCTCCGCGGCGTCGGGCGTTCCACGATAGCGGACCTCGATCGGATGGCTGCGGCCGCTCAC
>DATLVV010000269.1:0-3928 GCA_035577165.1 Steroidobacteraceae bacterium
GAGCTCCCGTGTAATCGTGGCCGATGGGCAGGTATGCAGCTTCTCCCGGCGCGATCGCGAATGACAAACCCACGAGCCGGGCTTGCATGTAATCGAGATTGTCGGTCTCGGTCGCAAAGGAGATCAGCGGCGCGGCGGCGAGTTTCACGAGCCATTCGTCCAGCGCCGCCTGCGAGGTAATCTGCTGATAGTTGCGCGCGGCCGCAGGCGGTCCGGCGACGGGCAGCGTCGCAGCCTGCGTCCCCGCCGCGGCTGCGCCGGGGACGGCCGCCGTATCCGAACCCAACGCCTTGAGCAGCGACCGCAATTCCAGTCGCGTGTAGAGCTCTCGCAGCCGTGGGAGATCCGGTGCGCCGGCAGTCAGCCCTTCGGCGCTGATCTCCAGCGAGAGTGCGGTATCGATGGTGGCAAGCTTGCGGGACAACTCGAGCAGCTCGAATCCGCTGCGCAAATTTTCGCCCACCTTGCCGCCGACGTCGGCGGCGCGGGCAATCAACCCATCCAGCGTCTGATACTGGTTCAGCCACTTCGACGCAGTCTTCGGCCCCACTCCGGCAATGCCGGGAATATTGTCGGAACTGTCGCCGACCAAGGCCAGGTAGTCGACAATCTGCTCGGGGAAGACATCGAACTTGGCTTTGACGCCGGCGCGATCGAGGCGCGTGTTGCTCATGGTATTGATCAGCCCAACCTGCGGGCCTACCAGTTGCGCCATGTCCTTATCGCCGGTCGAGATCAGGACCTCGTAGCCCGCCGCCGCCCCCTGTTTGGCCAAAGTTCCGATCACATCGTCCGCTTCCACGCCGGGAACACGCAGCAGCGGCAGTCCCATGGCAGCGACCACGTCCAACAGCGGCTGCACCTGAGAACGCAGATCATCCGGCATGGGCGTGCGATGCGCCTTGTACTGATCGAACAGATCATCTCGGAACGTGCGGCCGGGCGCATCGAACACCACTGCGATGCGTTGCGGCGCTTCTTCCTTGATCATCTTGTTCAGCATGTTCAGCACGCCAAGGACCGCGCCGGTCGGTTCGCCCTTCGAATTACTGAGCGGCGGCAGCGCGTGGAAGGCTCGATACAAATAGGAAGAGCCGTCGACCAGGATGAGTTTGCCCGCGCTCAAGGGTTTGGAGCCGCCGGTGCGGTAGACGGAGCCGGCGTGTCCGAAGGAGTGTCCGGCGCCGCAGGGGGCGATGTTGGCGCAGGCGCAGGTGCGGCTGGTGGCGCCGTGGCTGGCGGTTGCGTGGCTGGCGGTTGCGTGGTTGGCGGCTGCGTGGTCGGTGCGTGTGAGCCCGGCAATGCCTTCTTGTGCTTGGGTGCGTCCGGATGTGTCAGAGGACCCTTCTGCCCGCATCCGATCAGCATTCCGGCCGCCACGAGCGGGAACCATAGGCGCGCGATTCTCATGCAATAAGTATAGCGCGTGCCGCAGTCCAACAGTTTGGCCGGAACTTCTAGGACCGCCGGTCAGTCCCACCACTGGGAGCCTGTCTGAGTATTCGTGGAATCAACCACGGCCTGCGCCGCGCGCCTTGCATCCGCTCCCTTGCAGAGCCAACGCGGCTCACGCGGAATACTCAGACGGGCTCCTGCCACCGAGAATGGAGATATTGATGAAGCGGATTTCAGGAATTCTGCCGGCAATGCTCGCAATCGCCGCGTGCGCGGTGTCGACGACAGCGTCGGCCGACGATCTGCTGGGATTCTATGCCGGTGCCGGGCTTGGGTACTCCACCATCAGGAGCGATGATCCCGCCTACGGACTTCCGGGCTATTACAACGATCACGAGACGGCATGGAAGGTGATCGCCGGAGTGCGCCCGATCTCCATCCTCGGCGCAGAGTTGGAATACATCGACTTCGGCCATCCGAGCAACCCTTACGACCCCAGTAACTCCGCCGCCAACGGTTTCGATTCACACCCGCGCGCGGGGGTGCTGTTCGGCGTGGGCTATCTGCCCCTGCCGATACCATTTATCGATATCTACGGCAAAGCCGGCGTCGCCCGACTGCAAACCGACGTCACCACCACCACCTCGAACTGTCCGGCAGGGGCAAATTGCGTGGCTCCGCCCACCTATTCCCGCCATAGCGAGACCGACAGCAAGTTCGCCTACGGAGTGGGAATTCAGTCCAAAGCGTGGGGCTTCGCATTTCGCGCCGAGTACGAGCGGATCAGCTCGCAATTCGGCGACCCGGACGCCCTGACGGTCAGCGCCACCTGGACGTTCTGAGGACTTATACTGGGGTTCGTGAAGAACGCCCACCCATGCGCATCGCGCGCCGCACTACTCGGGACCTTGGCCGCTGCGTTCGGACTCGCCGCCGCTCTTAGCTCCTGCACAAATCGCGATCTGGCCACTCCCGGCGTTTCGGACGCGACGACTCGAGCACTGCAATCGAAGGTCGAGACCATCGTCGTGATCTACGCCGAGAATCGCGCCTTCGACAATTTGTACGGCAATTTCCCGGGCGCGGAAGGCCTCCGCCAGGTCGTGGACCCTGACGGCCGGCCATTGCCGGCGTACGTGCCGCAGGTCGATCGCGACGGATCGCTGCTTCCCAAGCTGCCGCTCACTTGGGGCGGTGTCACCGCACCCGGCGTCGTGCCCGTGGTAACCGAGGCGCAAAGCGCCGGTCTGCCGAATGCACCGTTCTCGATCGAGCATGCCTTCACCGCGCTGGCCAACGTCACACTCTCTACATCGACCGTCACCCGCGACTTGTACCATCGATTCTTCGAACATCAGATGCAAATCGACGGCGGCAAGAACGACGGCTACGCCGCCTGGTCCGACGCCGGCGGCCTCGCGATGGGACATTACGATTACAGCCAATCGGCACTCTATGGTCTGGCGAAGGAGTTCGTGCTCGCCGATCATTTTTTTCAGGGCGCATTCGGCGGCTCGTTCCTGAATCACCAATACTTGATATGCGCCTGCGCACCGGTTTACCCCAATGCCGACACGGCGGCGGCGAAACCGTCCATTGCAATCCTCGAGCAGGATGCGGCGGGACACTATCTACCGCGGCTCAAATTGGCCAAGGACGCCAAGTCTGCCCTGGACGAACCGCCGCGATTTGCGAAAAGCGGCAACATCACGCCGGCCGATTATTTCGGTGACGGTAAGTTCTACGCGGTGAACACCATGCAGCCGGCGTATCAGCCGAGCGGCAACAAGCCGGCGGCGGCCGATGCCGATACCCTGTTCGCCGACCCCGGTAACCCCACGACCCTGCCGCCGCAGAATCAGCGAACCATCGGCGACGCGCTCGACGCCAAGCAGGTCAAATGGACTTGGTATGCGGGCGCCTGGAACACGGCGCTCGCGGATGGCCGCCGCTCGCCGTCGTTGGCTCGCACGGCGATCTATGCGCCCGCGACCGCCGGCGGCGATCCCGACTTCCAGCCGCATCACCAGCCCTTCAATTACTACGAATCGTTCGATCCCAAGAGCCACGCCGAGCAGCGGGCCGCGCACCTCAAGGACTACGGCGATCTGATCGGCGATGCTGCCGCCGGACGCCTGCCCGCGGTCACGTTCTACAAGCCGCAGGGCAATCTGAATCAGCATGCCGGCTACGCCTCGGTCGCCGAAGGCGATGCGCATCTGGCGGCCTTGGTGGCGACGCTGCGCGCCAGCCCCCAATGGCCCCACATGGTGATCGTGATTACCTACGATGAATTCGGCGGCGCCTGGGATCACGTGCCCCCGCCGCAGGGCGATCTCTTGGGTCCCGGAGCGCGAATTCCTGCGCTGATCATTTCACCGTTGGCGAAACGCGGCACGGTCGATCACACGCCCTACGACACCGCATCCATTCTGCGATTGATGACGCGCCGCTTCGGTCTCGAGGTGTTGCCGGGAATTGCGCAGCGCGACTCGGCGCTTGCCGCGCACGGCGCGGCGCCGATGGGCGATTT
>DATLVV010000270.1:0-5053 GCA_035577165.1 Steroidobacteraceae bacterium
GCATGATCGGGTTGCCGACCAGCGTCGCCTCGAGGATGTCTTCATGCGAAATGCCCGCCTGGCGCGCCACATCCGCCGCCAGTCCGCACAGCGCCTCGCGCACCGCCGCCGTCATCAGCGCCGCCCCGCCGGGATTCATCATGGAATAGGAAACACGGCTCATCAAGTCTTCGCCGAACCTGATCTGCGGGTTCATGACGCCGGCGGAGGCCACGACCTCGCCGCTGCTCAAATCGCACAGATGCGCGGCGATCGTCGTGGAACCGATGTCGACCGCAAGTCCGTACACCAGTTCGTGAAGCCCGGGCCAGACTCCGATGATCTGCTTCGCCGCGTGCACCGCGACCGTGACCTGCCAGCCGCCGGCGCGCAATATCGGCTGCAGCGATTGCAGCACCGACAAGTCGCAGGTGAGATCGGCGAGGCTCCACTCTGATTCAAGCGCTTCGAACAGCCTGCGCAGATCGCCCGACGGATCATGCATGTCCGGCTGCTTGACTTGCACGTAATGCAGACGCACCACCGGATCGAGCTTGATCGTGTGCTCGTCGGCGTCCTTGCGCACCACCTGACGATGCACCTGGCTGCTCTCGGGCACGTCGATGACCACGTCGGCTTCGACCCGGGCAGAACAGGACAGGCGGCGGCCTTCCGCCAACGGAACGCGCCGCGAGAAACGCTTCTCCGGTTCGCTGAACGGCGACAGGCTCGCGCTCGACGAGGAGACACCATGCTTGGCAAACTCGCCCTCGGCGACCAACACTTGACAGCGCCCACAAAGACCGCGCCCGCCGCAGACCGAATCGATGTCCACTCCGAGACTGCGCGCGGCCTGCAGCAGCGGCGTGCCGACCGGAAAGTTCCCGCGCTTGCCGGAGGGGGTGAAAACGACGAGGGGATCGCGTGACGCCATGACGCCGCCGGCTACGCCGGACGTCTGCGATGGCCGCCTTCGCGGCGGCCGCGCGGCGCTTCCCCGCCTGCGCCTGCGCCGGCCGCGGCGGCCACACCCGCGCCCGTGCTGGAGGGAGTGTCGCGAAAACGCTTGATCCAGCGGGCGCAGTCCGGGTCATGTCCCAGCATGACGTCCGCACCCATGCAGGCCCTGACGACCTCGACGTGCATGGGATTGGTGATGGCCGACGTCATGCCCGCCGCCATCGCCATGGTGAGAAACGCGCTGTTGATGCCGTCGCGGTTCGGCAGCCCGAAGCTGATATTCGACGCACCGCACGAGGTATTCACCTTGAGTTCGGTGCGCAGCCGATGCACCAAACGCATCACTTGAACGCCCGCCTGATTGATCGCACCGATGGGCATGACCAGCGGATCGACGACCACATCGCAGGCCGGGATGCCGTGGTCTGCGGCGCGCTCGACGATTTTCTTGGCGACCGCGTAACGCACGTCCGGGTCTTCGGAGATTCCCGTTTCATCGTTGGAGATCGCGATCACGGCCGCGCCGTATTTCTTGACGAGCGGCAGCACGGACTCCAAGCGTTCATCCTCGCCGGTCACGGAATTGACCAAGGCCTTGCCCTTGTAGACGGCAAGCCCCGCCGCCAGCGCGGCGACGATGGAGGAATCGATGGACAGCGGCACATCCGTGATCGATTGAACCAGCTGGATCGCGCGTGCGAGAATCGCCGGCTCATCGGCCAGCGGAATTCCCGCATTGACGTCCAGCATATGCGCGCCGGCCTCGACCTGGGCGCGCGCATCCGCCTCGACCCGGGTGAAGTCGCCCGCCGCCATCTCGGCGGCGAGTATCTTGCGGCCCGTCGGATTGATCCTCTCGCCGATGATGACGAAGGGTCGATCGAAACCGATGACGACCTCCTTGGTGGCGGAACTGACGACGGTGTCGGTCATGATGCTGTCCTTTGAGAAAACTGCGGTATGTCGCGTTCGGGAAACCAGGGTGAGCGGCCTTGCAGGACGCCGGATCGCTCGACGATCTCGGCCACCGACTCCTCCTGGCGATAGGCCATGATGTGCACGCCGCTGAGCCCGCGCATTTCGCGCACGGCCTGGATCAGCTCGATGCAGATATTGCGGCCCTCGCGGGCTTGATCCTGCGCGCCGGAGAGGCGGGCGATGACGGCATCCGGCACATGCATGCCCGGCACGTGCTTGCGCATCCACTCGGCGGTCTTCGCCGAGCGCAGCGGACCCACGCCGACGAGAATAAAAACCTTGCCGAACAGACCGAGGGCCTCCGCCTGTTCCAGGAAGGCGCGCAATAACGGCAAATCGTAGCAGTACTGCGTCTGGATGAATTGCGCTCCCGCCGCGACTTTTTTTGCCAGGCGCTGTGCCCGCCAGGTGTGCGGAAGACCCGTGGGATTTTCAGCGGCGCCGAGAAACACGCGCGGCGCAAAGCTGATCTTGCGCCCGCTTTCAAAGTGGTGGTCATCGCGCAGGGTGCGAGCGATGCCGAGCAACGACACGCAGTCCAGATCGAATACCGGTTTGGCCTGCGGATGATCGCCGGCCTGCACACCGTCGCCGGTCAGGCACAGCATGTTGCACACTCCCATCGCGGCGCCTCCGAGGATGTCGCCTTGAATCGCGATGCGGTTCTTGTCGCGGCAGGAGATTTGCATGATGGGCGCATAGCCGACCCGGGTCAGGAGCGCACACACCGCCAGGCTGGACATGTGGCAGTTCGCGCCGCTGCCGTCGGTCGCATTGATGGCGTCGACATAGCCGTCGAAGACCCGCGCGCGTTTGTACACATCCTCGGGATCGGCGGAATCGGGGGGTGCGAGCTCGGTGGTGACGGCAAAGCCGCCGGCGCGCAGCACCCTCTCGAAGCGCCCCGGCGACGTATGGCCGGGCAGAATCGGCAAGGGATAGCCCGGGACCGGCTCATCCTCGAACTTCATGGCGCAGCCCCGGGGGCGGCGCTCTGTCCGGCTTTCCGGCGCGCGACATCCAGCCACGAGGAGCGGCCTTGTTGTCGTTGGTCGACCGGTAACTGCACTTGCTCCATGGCCTCGGTGCCGCCCGGGATCCTCTGGCTGCCCTGGTAGGCCTCGACCCAGACGCAGCGCATGTCGGGCTTGACCTCGCAATTGCCGTTGGCCCGCACCCCGCCGCAGGGCCCATTGCGCAAGCTCTTGGGACAATTCATGGGGCAGGACATTCCGGTGGAGCTCAGCACACATTGACCGCACATGCGGCAGTCGAACAGCAGTCCTTTGAGCGCTTTCTCGACGCTCGCCACCGGCCGCTCGATTCGCTCGTAGCCCAAAGCCTGAAACATCGGGTGCAGGCCCACCAGCAATGCCTCGAAGCCCCGATAGAAGGCGTTCAGGCCACGCGCATGGCGGACCGACCACAGCCTTACCGAGTACATCAGGCGGACTCGGGGGCCGGTGCGGATCCGGGGTCGGAGGCACCGCGGTTTGCATCGACTCCTTTGGCGCGAATCAGCCGCTCCAGGTCCTCGTCGTTGAACCGGGCTTCGAGCCGCGCGGCTTCCGCATTGGCCTCGGCCTGCAGATCGTCGCCGCACGGGCGCGGCGCGCTTCGCGCCCAATCGGCGAGGTAGGCGTCCGAACTCCCCTTGCCGGCACGCATTGCGGCGCGGTCGACGGCTTCCTGAAAACGTGGCGAGAGCTGCACTTTCGCAGTTTCTCGCCCACGCTTGACGATGACCTGCGCCGGGATGTCGCGCCAGGAGATGATGATCAGCGATGCCACGTCACCACCTCTTCATGGCGCAGCGCATCGCCCTGCTTCACGGCCGCCGCCAATTTCGTGGCCAGGGTGCCGTACCCCGTGCGGACGTACTCGAAATCCAATCCCATCCGCTGCGCAATCGCCCGGGCCTGATCCTCGCTGTCCGCATCCGGCGCCTGCGCCAAATAGACGAGCTTGCGGTAATTGCCGAAGTAGCTCGAAAACAATTCCGGATGCCGATCGAGCCCCAGGCCGCGGATCACCAGCCGCTCGAAATGGCGCAATAGAAAATCCGTGAGGTAGAAGGTTCCCGGCTCAGCCGCGGCGAGCGCGGCGAACACCGGCGCCGTGGCGAAGAATTCGTAGCAATGCGCTCCGGGAATTCGCTCGATTCCCTCCTCGCGCAACACCTCGTCGAGCAATCCGCCCGTGCCGCAATCCGCATAGGCGACAAAGATGGAATGGTAGTGGTCCCGAGCGGTTTGAATCGCGGTGCGTACGGCGGCGGGGATTTTCTCCGGACGATTGTGCAGCTCGGCCGGCAAGCAGCGCACGTCCAAGTCGTCCCAGGCGTTGGCGCGGCGCAGCGCCGTGATCTCGTGAGCCAGCGCGCCGCAGGCAATGATCAGCGTGGCCACGTCCGGCTCAGTGGGCCGCAGCGCCGGCGCGCCTTGCAGCGATGAGGCCTTTGGCAGTCTCGACCGCGACCGCGGCGTCGCGGCAATAGGCGTCGGCGCCGACGGCCTTGCCGAATTCCTCGTTGAGCGGCGCGCCGCCGACCAGCACGATGTAGTCGTTGCGAATGCCGCGTTCTTTCAACGTGTCGATCACGACCTTCATATAAGGCATGGTCGTGGTCAGCAGCGCCGACATTCCGAGGATGTCCGGCTTGTGCTTCTCGAGTGCGTCCAGATATTTCTCGACCGGGTTATTGATGCCAAGGTCGATCACCTCAAATCCCGCGCCCTCGAGCATCATCGACACCAGGTTCTTGCCGATGTCGTGAATATCGCCTTTGACCGTCCCGATCACGATCTTGCCGATCGGCTCGACGCCGGTTTCCGCCAGCAGCGGGCGCAGAATTTCCATCCCGCCTTTCATGGAGTTGGCCGCCAGCAGAACCTCCGGCACGAACAGAATGCCATCCCGAAAATCGATGCCGACGATGCGCATCCCTTCGACCAACGCGTCGTTCAACACACGTTCGGCCGACCAACCCCGCTTGAGGAAAATCCGCGTAGCCTCCTCGACCTCGGTCTTGAGGCCGTTGTACAGGTCGTCGTGAACCTGTTCGGTGAGCTCCTCGTCGTTGAGCTCCCCTAAGTCGAATTCACCCTCAATGGGTTCTGACATCTACCATCTCCAG
>DATLVV010000271.1:0-3427 GCA_035577165.1 Steroidobacteraceae bacterium
GGAGGCGCTCGCAAACGGCGAGCAGTTGTTGCTGGAGATAGATTGGCAGGGCGCGCGACAGGTGCGCGCGCGGCTGCCCGAGGCGCTCAGCATTTTCATTCTGCCGCCGTCGCGCAGCACGCTCGAGCAGCGGCTAAAGGATCGCAGCACCGATTCGGAAGCGGTCATACGCCGGCGCCTGCAGGACGCCGCCCAGGACATCGGGCATTGGAGCGAGTTCGATTACGCGGTGGTCAACGATCGCTTCGAGCAGGCGCTCGGCGACTTGCAGGCCATCGTCGAGGACCGCGGCCGCTCCTTGGCCGCGCAAAGGCCGGAAGTTGCGCGATTGACCGCGGAATTGCTGGCAAATAGCGCTGCGGGGAAGCCCTGAACGGCGGTTGGGATTAGGCCGGTCCAGGGGTTTTCTGCTATCCTTACAATCCCTTTAACGGAACCTTAGAGTATGGCGCGTATCACTGTCGAAGACTGCCTGCAAAACGAACCCAACTTGTTCAACCTGGTGCTGTTGGCCGCAAAGCGCGCCCGCCGCCTGGCCAACGGTGCGGAAGCCACCGTGGAATGGGAAAACGACAAGCCGACCGTGGTGGCGCTGCGCGAGATTGCCGCCGGAAATATTACGCTCGAAATGTTGGAAGAGCCCGAGGAGCCGGTTCAGGCGCCCGTAAGCGAGCTCGACATGCCGTCGGATTTCCGTGCCCCGCAACTCGGCCTAGGGGACTAGTTAAGACCGGCCCTCCCTAAGAGCGACGATGGACTATGCGTCTTCCATACTTGGTTTTCTACCCGGTGGAAGACGGTCCACCGGGATCAGCCAGCTCTTAGACAAGCTCGAAGCCTACCTGTCCCCCGCTCAAGTCGAGCGGGTGCGCGATGCCTATGAATTCGGTGCGGAAAAGCACCGCGGCCAAAAACGCGTCTCGGGCGAGCCCTACATCACCCACCCCGTGGCGGTGGCCGACATCCTCGCCGACCTGCGTTTGGATGCCGACACGCTGGTCGCGGCGATTCTGCACGACGTCATCGAAGACACCCCGACTGCCAAGGCGGAGATAGCTTCGATCTTCGGTCAAGTCGTCGCTGAGTTGGTCGACGGGGTCAGCAAACTGGACCAGATTCAGTTCAAGAATCGCCAGGAAGCGCAGGCCGAAAGTTTCCGCAAGATGCTGCTGGCGATGGTGCGCGATATCCGCGTCATCATGGTCAAGCTCGCCGACCGCATGCACAACATGCGCACGCTCGGCGTGATGCCGCCGGTCAAGCGGCGCCGCAGCGCGCGCGAGACCCTGGAGATCTACGCGCCGATCGCCGAGCGGCTTGGGCTGTATGCGGTCAAGCTCGAACTCGAGGACCTGGGTTTCAGAGCGCTGTATCCCTATCGTTACAAAGTTCTCGAACGGGAATTGAAGCGGGCGCGCGGCAATCAAAAGGAATTCATCGGCAAGATCGCCGAGACCTTCAAGGCCACTCTGAAGAAGGCCGACATCGCCGCAGCGGTGGAGGGCCGGGAGAAGCATTTGTACAGCATCTACAAAAAGATGCAGAACAAGAAAATCTCCCTCAACGAAATGGTCGACGTCTACGGTTTCCGCATCATCGTCGACAGCGCCGACACGTGCTACCGGACCCTGGGATTGGTGCACAGCGTCTACAAGCCCATGCCGGGGCGCTTCAAGGATTACATCGCCATCCCTCGCGTCAACGGCTACCAGTCGCTGCACACCACCTTGTTCGGACCGAACGGCGTGCCCATCGAAGTTCAGATCCGCTCCGAACATATGCATCGGGTGGCGGAATCGGGCATCGCCGCGCATTGGAAGTACAAATCGGGCGGCGATAGTTTCGGCGGCATCGAGCACGACCGGGCGCGCGAGTGGCTGGCGAGCCTGGTGCAGATCCAGGAGGGCGGCAGCTCCGAGGAATTCCTCGAGAGCGTCAAGGTCGACCTGTTCCCCGACAAGGTCTACGTGTTCACGCCGAAGGGTAAGATCCTGCGCCTGCCGAGCGGCGCCACCGCGGTGGACTTCGCTTACGCCATCCACACCGATGTCGGCAATCGCTGCGTGGCAGCCAAAGTCGATCGGCGCCTGGTGCCGCTGCGCACGCCCTTGCGCAACGGGCAAACCGTGGAGATCATCACGGCGAAGGGTGCGACGCCGAATCCCTCCTGGTCGAGCTTCTTGGTGACGGCCAAGGCGCGTGCCGCGATCAGGGCGTATCTCAAGAACCTCAAGCGCGGCGAGGCCCTGGAGCTTGGGAAGCGGCTGCTGGGCCTCGCGCTCGAGGAATTTTCGATCAATCTGAAGAAAATTCCCGCATCCGAAATCGACGCGGTGGTCAAAGAATTCAATTTGAAGGATGCCGCCGAACTGTACGAGAAAATCGGCCTCGGCGAACGGCTCGCGCCGCTGGTCGCGCGGCGTTTGCAGCCGGCGCGCGACGGCGGCGAGCACATCAGCGTCCACAGCGGGCCGCTCATGATCGCAGGCACCGAAGGGTTGCTGGTCACCTACGCGCGCTGCTGCTTTCCCATTCCGAACGACCCCATCATGGCGTATTTGAGCGCCGGCCGCGGCGTGATGATTCACCGTCAGAATTGCGGTAACCTCGCCGAGTACCGCAAACAACCGGAGAAGTGGCTGTCGGTGGCCTGGGAAGCGACCGAGGGCCGCATGTTCAGCTGCGAGATCCAGTTGGAAATCAACAACCGGGTGGGCGTGCTGGCGGCGGTAGCTTCCAGCATCGCGGGAACGGAAACCAATATCGATCAGGTGTCTTTGGAAGAACGCGACGTGAGCAGCTCGTCCCTCAAATTTCAGCTCCAGGTGCGCGATCGCCGCCATCTGGCGAGGGTCATCAAGACCATCCGCCGCATGCCGGACGTGCAGCGCGTATTCCGCACCCTAGCCTGAGTCGGACAACACGATCCAAGTCGGACCAACACCATCAAGGCCACCGTGACCAAACAAATCATATCGACGGCCAATGCGCCCGCCGCCATCGGCATTTATTCGCAGGCTGTGCGCGTCGGCAATACCATCTGGGTGTCGGGTCAGATTCCGCTCGATCCCGTGACCAAGGAAATGATCACCGGCGACGTGGAGGCGCAGGTGCGGCGGGTATTCGAGAATTTGAAAGCCATTGTCCTCGCGGCCGGCGCGAGCTTGGACGATGTCGTCAAGGCCACGGTGTTTCTGACCGACCTGTCGCATTTCGGTCTGGTCAACAAGGTCATGGCCGAGTACTTTCGCGAGCCCTATCCCGCGCGCGCGGCCGTCGGGGTGGCCGCGTTGCCGCGCGGCGCCCAGGTCGAAGTGGAGTGCATTGTCGCCCTGTGATCGAGCGCGCCGCGACCAACCCTAGGCCGGTGACGGCGTTGCGCGGCGTCGGCGAATCGCTCGCCCTGCGGCTGCGCGCCTTGGGCGTG
>DATLVV010000272.1:0-8705 GCA_035577165.1 Steroidobacteraceae bacterium
ACGGGAGATCTCGGCCGCATCGATCGCGACGGCTATGTGCACATCGTGGGCCGTGCCAAGGATCTGGTGATCAGCGGCGGCTACAACGTCTATCCGAAGGAGGTGGAAACCGAGTTGGATGCGGTGCCCGGGATTTTGGAGAGCGCCGTGTTCGGTGTTCCACACCCGGATCTGGGTGAAGGCGTTACCGCGGTGGTGGTGCTGCAACCCGGGGCGGTGATACCCGAGGCCGAGATCATCCACACCCTGCACGGGCGGTTGGCGCGATACAAGGTTCCGAAGCGCATACTCTTCGTCGATGAGTTGCCGCGCAACACCATGGGCAAGGTGCAGAAGAATCTTCTGCGCGCGGCACACGCATCGCTGTACGGCGGAGGCCATGCCGTCACAGCGAATTGAGAAACGCGACCAGCTCGTCTTTCTGTCTATCGGTCAGTGCCATCTGAAACCGCAGGTTGTAGAAATTCACCAGCTCGTGCAAGTTCGCCGCGGCGCCGTTGTGGAAGTAGGGTGCGCGCCCCGCCAAGGCGCGCAGGATGGGCCCCTTGAGGCGATTGAAATCGGAACAAAGACCCGATACGAGCGCCTTGCCTGGATCGGTGGTGTAGAAGGATTCGGGCTGACCGCCGCTGAAGGGATTCGGGCAGCCGGAAATCAAGAACAGCGGCAGATCGGGTTGACTCAGTTCCGCCACCCCCGCGGCGATGCTGGGGTCGGACTCGAAGTTCGGATTCGATGAATGGGAGACGCCAATATCGAGCGGCAGGGGCAGGGAATGATGCCCGATGTTGGGAGTGTCATGGCAGGTTGCACAGGTGCCGGCGAACGCAGTCGGGTTGCTGAGCGCGGCGTTGTCATTCAACCCGCGCACGTTGCGTATGGTCATGGGCGCGCTGTTGAATAGCTGTTCACCGGCCGCAATTTCCGCGCGCGCGTCGAGCGTATAGCCGCGACGGCTGCCCGCGGAAGGCTGCCACGCCGAATACAGCGTCATCGACGCCGGATTGAAGGGAATGCCGTTGGGATCGGCGCCGAGCGTGTCATTGATGCCCGGATAATAAAGCTGCGCCGAGAGATTGATGGGCCCGCCTGTGGCTCCGCCGCTGCTCAACAGGCCGGCCTGATTGTCCCAAAGCTGCCCGGTGAACAATGCCAGTTCGAAATCGACGATGGCAGCGAGTTGCGTATCGGTGGGCGACTGCAGTGCCTGGGCGTGGCCCAAGGTCGCATCCATGGCTTGATGCATGAGATCGGTGCGCAGATTGGCCTCGAGAGTCGCGGCGTTGGTCAACGGCGCGAGAGTTTCGCGCCCGTCGAACATGACGGCGCTCAGAAATGACAGATTCGCGGTCGGCAGAGGCCGGCGGTACACCGACGCGGTCAGTACATGCGTGACCGGATCGACTTGCAGGGCGCATCCATAAGGATCGTGGACCACTGAAATAGAATATTGCGCGTTCGCCGGAACCGCCAATGGAATGCGGATCAGACCGCTTTTGAGCAGCAAGCTGTGGCCGGCGCGGTCGCGGGGTGCGACATTGCTGCAATTGGCGCCGTCGAAGCTTGCAAACAGCGGATCGGTTCCCCGGGTTTGCGCATACAGCAGTTGTGCATGAGCGGGCGTAAAACTCATCGCCTGCGTCGCGATGTGGCAGGTACCGCAGCTGCGGCCATTGGTGCCGAGGCTGGTGAAGAACTCGCTGTGCTTGTCGATCGGGCCGTCCACCTTGTAAGTGCCCACGAGACCGGTGGGGTCCAAGCCCATGGTCAGCCGAGAATCCGGGAAGGGCGGTCCGGCGTGGCTCAGAGCTGCGACACCGCAGGTGACGACTCCGAACATAATGCGGCGCAAGGCCGGCAACGCGATCGCTTTGTTCATTGAGATCTCCCCATCAGCCGCCGAATGGCTCCCTACCTCAAATAATCGAAATTGCTTCACGAAACATGACACGCGCCGAGAACAATTCCGGCGTAGACTTTGCCTCGATGGGGGTCAGTCCGTTGCTGCCGTACATAACCGAGGCCGAGGCGGGTACGCCGGGCGCCAAGGAGAGACTATTTGCGGCTCTCTACGCTGAGCTGCATCGCCTCGCCCAATACCACCTGCAGCGCAACGCGGGCACTCCGATCAGTCCGACGACACTCTTGCATGAGACCTATCTGGGGATGGGAGTTGACGCCGTGTTTCCGGACCGCGGCCGTTTCATGGGTTATGCGTCGCGTGTCATGCGCGGACTCATCATCGACTTTACGCGTCAGCGCCGTGCCCAGAAACGCGGGGCGCAATTCGAGATTACGCAACTGGACAGCCAGTTGGATAATCAGATTCCTGCCGAGTCGGACGAAGAGCAGAAGCGGCTGGTCCAGTTATCCGAGGCGTTGGACGAACTGACGGCGCGCGACCCGCGGCTGGCCGAGGTGGTGGACCTCAAATACTTCTGTGGATTTTCTCTCACTGACATTGCAGCAATGCGCGGCGTTGCATTGCGCACCGTACAGCGCGACTGGGACAAGGCGCGTCTGTTCTTGTTCCGTGAGATGAACGAGCCCGCAGGCTCCTAGTCGGGCGGCTGGAGCGTCACCATCGTCAAATTGCGGGCGCCCAAGGTCGCACCACCCGATTCGCTCTGGTCGATGACGACATAGAAACTCTTGGGTTGAGTGCGCGGATTGGCCGACACCGGGATGTCCAAACTCACGCTGCCGCGGCCGTCCTCAATGCTTGCGTCACGCGGTATCACCGGCACGAAATCGACGCCGGGCTTGGCAGTACCCGATTCGGTCCACCACTTGAAGCTGGCCTCGCCGTGAATGTTGCCCCGGCGGCGTACCGAAACGTGAGCTGTCGTCTCGCCGCTGCCGACATCAACAGTGTCTACGGCCATCTCTATGCGAATGGGTCCGGCAGTCCCGGCGCGAATCGCCGCCGCACGGTCGGCCTGCGCGGTATGTGCCGCTGCCAGCGCGGATGCGGTCGATGCCGCGCCGGCGGCCGGCACCGCACCGGAGTTCGGCGCAGCGGTAGGACCCGGCGCAGCGGTAGGACCCGGCGCAGCGGTGGCCACGGGCGCAGCAGTGGGACCGGACGCCGTGGGGACACTCGATGTCGCAGGTGTAGTAGTGGCGGAGTGCAAATCCGACGGCGCTGGACGAGGTGGTGGCGCAGCGGCCGGTGGGGCTTGCGAACTGATGGGTGGCGGCGCAGCGGCCGGCGGGATTTCCGAGCTGATGGGTGGGGGGGCCGCGGGCGGCGGGACTTCCGAGCTGCTGAGTGCCGGGGCCGCGGCCGACTGTGCCGCGGCATCGGGCGGCGGGCTCAACTGATCGCGCCATTCGGCGAAACTGCGCGTCAGGGCATCACGATTCGTTGCCGCCCAATAGCCGCCGGCGGCCAGCAGCGCGATTGCGACGACGGCAGCGGCCGTGAGCAACGGCCGGGACGTTTTCGCGGTGAGCGTGTTCAACAATGCCGGCGAGGCCGGCAGGCGGCGCACCGCGCCCCTGAGCCCGAAACGAATCAGCCATTGTTGTACATCCGCGGGCCGCCGCTCGCGGTCCCAACGAAGGCCTTCACGCAGTACCCGCCATTGCGGCCCCGTAAGCCCCTCTGGCCGGCGCGGGCGAAGCCGCTGGGCGCGCGCTTCGATGGCGGTGCGCTCGGGAAAAGGATGTTGGCCGGACAACAGTAGATAAATGACGCATGCGAACGCAAATAGATCGTCCCGTGCATCGGGATGTTGACCTTCGAGCAGTTGGCAGCTGGCATAGCCGGGGGTGGCCACGGGCGAACGCTCCGCGCTCCATCGATCCGGCAGCGTTTTGTGCGAAGCGCCGAAGTCCAGGACCCGCAGCTCGCCGTCATTGGTGATGAATATGTTCTGCGGATTGATATCTCCATGGATCACGCCGCGTGAATGGGCATGGGAGAGCGCGGCCCCGACATCGCGGATGATGGCGAGCGCATGCGGTCGTAGCAGGGGGATCGCATTTCGCGCTTGCAGAACACGGCTCAGAAGCGCGCCGCTCAGCAATTCCATCGTAAAGAAGGCAACGTCACCGTCGCGGTCAAACTCGTGCACCCGAACAATGTTCGGATGCGACAGCAATTGCAGGTGTTGAAACTCGCGCTGTAGCTCGGCCAGCAACTCTTCGCGTTGCGTAACCGCCGTGTGCAGTACTTTGACAGCCAACCGTCTGCCCGCGGTGGGTAGGTCGATGCGATACTCGTCCGTCGCCTCGAATACCGTGGCCATTCCACCGTGACCCACCACCCCTCGTACCTTGTAGCGGTTGCGCAGCACATCGCCGACCGTGATCTCTCGCGCCGGGCGGCGTGGCACCGCCTTCGCAGCTGCCGCACCCGGAACGGTACGGGGTCCCCCGGCCGGGGATGTGCGCGTTTCTCCAGCGGGGACGGTCACTGCGGTCGACAGGTGCGGCCGCACGGGGGGCACGGGGGGCACGGGGGGCACGGTTGCCGCATCCTTTGGCGTGTCCCTGTCCTTGTTGCGAGCGGGGCCCGCCTTTGGCGTGTCCTTGTCCTTGTTGAGAGCGGCGCCCTCGAGGCGCGTCTTCAGCGCGTGGAACACCTCGCCCTTGATCTTTCCGCGGCGGTAATATTGGTCAAGAAGCGACAATACTTCCCAACCCTCGTCCTGCTTGCCTTGGGTTTGCTCGCTCATCGCCACCAAGAATGCTTCGGGCGTGCAGATTCCGCCGGCCAGAGCGTCAAGCCATGCCAGAGTCGCGTCTTCACTGCCGGTACGCGGCTGTGGCCAGCGGGCCGGCTCAGTCCCAACGCTCATATCTTCCTCTTCCCCCATAATCTGACGATCCTGGGTTTGTTGACAGGAATCAACGCCGATAATTCCGGACAGCCACCCGGTGCCTGCCGATTGCATTCTTTACAACACCCTCATCGGTCGAGATCGGCGCTCAGCGAGTCGCGCACAGCGGCGGGCAACGGGCCCTGCATGTGCCGATAATTGTCGTGATCGACGCCGAGGCTCAAGGAGGCGCCGCTTTTCATCGCCTCCACCATCGATGCCGAGAGCTCAAAGCGCAGAAAATGAACTGCCGAGGTCTTGGCTTCATTCTCGCGCTCCATATCCTCGTCCGCAATCGCGAATACGCGCTCCATCTCGCTTACGCGGATCCAGCATCGATCCTCGACACCGATCAGCCTCTCGAGCGCCACGCGCCGCTCCTCGGGATCCGGAAATTCGAGCAGCAGCGTTACCTTCCAGTTGCGGCCGTCGGGAATCAGCGGATTGTAGGCGTCGATTTCGCCCTGTATTGCGTCGCTTTCAAAGATCCGCTCGGCACGCAGCATTTCGAGGATTTGATAGCGAATCGTGATGTGATCCTCGAAACACCAGGTCATATTAGGTCCGACCTGGACGTTCCGCAATTGCTTATGCGCGATGACCTCGCTGCGCAGCCGCGCCCGATCCTGGGCGTATTGCTCCAAACTCAGGAGATCGCGGCGCGATAATTTGTTCACGCTGGGTCCAAACCGTAGGCCATTCTGAGCAGGGTCAGCGGGTGTGTCGGCGGCGAGCCGTGCGCGAGACCGCTTTCGATTTGGTGCCCCGCCATCGGGCAGTCACTGGCGTAGAAGTCGGCGCGGCTGGCCTCCACCCGCTGGATGACCGGTTTGCCGATTTTCATGGACATATCGCGAAACTCGCGTTTGACGCCGTAGGTGCCGTTGTGCCCCGAGCATCGCTCGATGGGCTCGACCGTGGTTCCCGGAATCAGCTGCAATATATCGCGCGTCTTGAGGCCGATATTCTGGACGCGCAGGTGACAGGCGACGTGGTACGCAACCTTGCCGAGGGGCCGGGCAAACTCAGTGCGCATCAGGCCCGATTTGTGCCGCAGCGCCAAATATTCGAAGGGATCGAATATGTGCTGTTTAACCTTCGCGACGTCGGGATCGTCCGGGAACATGAGCGGCAGCTCTTGCTTGAACATCAGCACGCAGGAGGGGATGGGCGCCACGATATCGTAGCCTCGCTCTATCACCGCCAGCAGCGGCGGCAGGTTTTTCCCCTTCAATTCTGCGACGGCCGGCAGATCGCCCAGTTCGAACTTGGGCATGCCGCAGCAATTCTCCCGATCGAGCAGGGCCACTTCGATGCCGTTGTGCTCGAACACACGAACGAGGTCGAGGCCGATCTCGGGCTCATTGCGATTTCCGTAGCAGGTGGCGAATAGCGCGACCTTGCCGCGAGTCCCTCCGGCCGCCTGCGCGGCGGGAACCGGCCGAGTGCGCTTGGCGAGTTGTTTGCGCAAGGTATTGGACCGGTACGGCGGTACCGGCGCGGCCGGGTGCACGCCGAGAGTCATGTCCAGCACTTTGCGCCCGATCGAGGTTCGATTGACCGCATTGACGATTTCGGCAACCACCGGGATACCGGCAATGTTGCCGACCAGGTCGGTCGAACTCAGGACCTTATCGCGCCAGCGTGCGGCACCGCCGCGATTCTTCACCGCCTTGGCGCGCAGCATCAAGTGGGGAAAGTCGACGTTCCATGGATGCGGCGGGACATAGGGGCACTTGGTCATGTAGCACATGTCGCAGAGGTAGCATTGGTCCACCACCTGCCCGAATGCCCGTTTGTCGACACCCTCCAGTTCGCCGGTCGCCGACTCGTCGATCAGATTGAAAAGAGTCGGAAAGGAATTGCATAAGTTGAAGCAGCGGCGACAGCCGTGGCAGATGTCGAATACCCGATCCAGTTCCTTCTGCAGCGAATCGGGATCGTAAAACCCGGGTTCCTGCCACGCGAGAGCATGGCGCGTGGGCGCCTCCAGACTTCCTTCGCGGCCTGCCTTGGTCTGTCCGTCGGACAAGATTCATCTCCCAGCCGAAATCGCACGGGCTCCAGATTGGAGCCCGCGTGTGAGGCTCGCCCGGCGGCGACGAGCAGGACTACAGGTTGTCCAGCGCCTTCTGGAAGCGATTTGCGTGCGAACGTTCCGCTTTCGCCAAGGTCTCGAACCAATCGGCTATTTCGCCAAAGCCCTCGTCTCGGGCGCTCTTCGCCATGCCGGGATACATGTCCGTGTATTCGTGAGTTTCGCCGGCAATTGCCGCCTTGAGATTCAGCGAGGTCGCCCCGATCGGCAAACCGGTGGCCGGGTCACCCACGGCCTCCAGGTATTCCAAATGGCCGTGCGCGTGACCTGTTTCACCCTCGGCCGTGGAACGGAACACGGCGGACACATCATTGAATCCCTCGACATCGGCCTTGGCTGCGAAATACAAGTAGCGTCGATTCGCCTGCGATTCGCCGGCAAACGCGTCCTTCAAATTCTTTTCCGTCTTACTACCCTTCAAATTCACGGCTCGCTCCTTCCGATAAATAAACTCGGAACCAATGTGGACTGGTGCTCGAACCAACTTAGTCCCGGAGGTCGCCCCAGTCAAATCGGCTCTCTCTATCGACGTCATAGTTGCAGTCAATCGACCTCATAGTTCCTGTCAATGTCGGCGTGGCGCGCATTCTCATTTAATATATTTCACAATCAAAGGCTTACGATTCTTTTAGAGAATTAGCGCTAAAGTGTCGGTCGGCGATCAGGCAGAGAATCTCGAACATCATGGTTGCGCCTACCAGGGCAGTGTTGCCGGTCTGGTCGTAGGGCGGAGCCACTTCCACCACGTCGCCGCCGATGAGATTGAGACCGCGCAATCCTCGCAACAGGCGTTGCGCTTCCAAGGTGGTGAGGCCGCCGATTTCGGGCGTACCGGTCCCGGGTGCGTACACCGGATCGAGTCCGTCCACGTCGAAGGATATGTAGGTGGGGCCATCGCCCACGACTCTCCGGGCTTCCTCGATGATCCGTTCGACGCCGAGCGTTGCGAATTCTTCGATGAACACCACCCGCATGCCGTGCGACAAGGAATACTCGATGCCATCCATGTAGTTTTGGCCGCCGCGAATGCCGATTTGGATGGTGCGCTTGGGATCCAGCAGGCCATCCTCGACTGCCAGCCGAAACGGTGCTCCGTGAGTGAACTTGGACCCGAAGAACTCGCCCCAGGTGTCGGTATGCGCGTCGATGTGAACCATTCCGATGGGCGCATCGGCGGCAATCGCCTTGAATATGGGATAGGTGATCGAGTGGTCACCGCCGGCGCTGACCGGGAGCACGCCGGCCGCGTGCACTTGGCGATAGTACTCCGCAATTTCTTCGACCTGCTTTTCCAAGTCGTAGCGATGCGACAGGCGCACGTCGCCGAGATCGGCAATCCTGCAGAGTTCGTACGGATTGACGCCCAAGGCCAAATTAAAACTCCGCATCAGGCTCGATGAGTTGCGAATTTCCCGCGGACCATGCCGCGCGCCGGGGCGGTTGGTGACTCCGAGATCCGTGGGTACGCCGATCAGGCCGATATCGACATCGGCGAGCGTGTCCGACAGGGGCGCACGCATGAAGGTCGCGATTTCCGCATATCGCGGCTCCTTCATCGGGTCATATTTTTTCGTGGTCATGGGCCGTTGTCCTTGCATTCAGTCGTTCCAGTGCCAAGCCGTTGGTTGAGGGTCCGAAAAAGGTGATCATTGCGATACCCACCATCATCGCGCTGCCGATGAACATTGCAACCGACGATACGCCGCCGTTGGCCAAAAGGGATCCGATGATCAAGCCCGAGAAAGCAGCGGCCATGCGGCTCCATGAATAGACGAAGCCCA
>DATLVV010000273.1:0-5609 GCA_035577165.1 Steroidobacteraceae bacterium
GCGGGAGATCAAATTCGCATAGGTGCTGTTGACCCGGACCCGCGGCACGGTGGCCTGGTTGATCTCGACGATCCAGCCGTGGTCGGTGCGGCGCACGAAAACATCCGGGATTACGTATTCCGCCTGGGCCGGGTTGACCGCCGCCCCGGGGCGCGGATGACAGGAACGCACCAGCGCCAGCGCCATTTCCAAATCGCTTTCGCTGCAGCGCAACTGGCGGCGCAGCAGCACCAATTGCTGGCCGGCGACCAGGTCCAGATGCTCGAGCGCCACCCGGATGGCGACGTCGCGCGCCGGCGTGTCGGGATGGAGCTGGCGTAGTTGCAGTGCAATGCACTCGCCCAGGCTGCGGGCGCCGACGCCGGCCGGTTCCAGCGACTGCACCGCGTGCAGCACCCGCTCCACGTCGGCGGTGGTGGCCTCGATTTCGGGCAGGAGGCTCAAGCGGATGTCCTCGAGGGAATCCTTCAAATAACCATCGTCGGTGATGGCGTCGGTGATGACGCGCGCGATCGCCATGTCGATGGCGGACAGCTTGGCGAGCTCCAGCTGCTCGATGAGCTGTTCCTGCAGGGTCTGGCCGTGCTGGTCGCTGAAATCGCTGCTGCGGTCATCATCCCCCGACCAAGGTGTGTCCGAGGGTCCGCTGGTTTGCTCGCCCCAGGCTTCGTCCGCGATCTCCACTTCGGGTTCTTCGCGTTGGTCGGCCGCGGCGCCGGCGGTGTTGCCGTCGAGCTCCGCGTATTTTTCCTCGGCAGGCAGGTCCTCGCGCTCCCGCACAGTCTCTGTCGACACCTCCACGGTTTCCTCTTCCGCCTCGAGCATGACGTTGGTCTCGAGCGTCTCGCGGACATGCGCCTGCAAGTCGAGCGATGGCAGCTGCAATAGCCGGATGGCCTGCTGCAGCTGCGGGGTCATCGTCAGCTGCTGGCCGATGCGAAGCTGCAGACTTGGCTTCAACATATTGCTTTTCGGTCCAAGCCTACAGTTTGAAATCCTGACCCAAGTACACCTCACGAACCTGCGGGTTGGCAAGAATGTGATCCGCAGAACCGGAGGCGAGCACCGTCCCCTGGCTGACGATGTAGGCGCGGTCGCAGATCCCCAATGTCTCGCGGACATTATGATCGGTTATCAGCACGCCGATGCCCTTGTCTGACAAGTGTTTGATTATTCTCTGAATATCTGCGACCGACAGGGGGTCGACACCGGCAAAGGGTTCGTCCAGCAAGATGAACCGAGGGTCCGCCGCCAGGGCGCGGGCGATCTCCACCCGCCGCCTCTCGCCGCCGGAGAGGCTCACCCCGAGGCTGCCCTGCACGTGGCCGATATGCAACTCCCCGAGCAGTTCCTTGAGACGGGCGTTGCGCCCGGCGTCGTCGAGCCCGGGCCGGGTTTCGAGAATGGCCATGATGTTGTCCGCCACCGACAGCCGGCGGAACACCGAGGGTTCCTGCGGCAGATAGCCCAAGCCCAGCTGGGCGCGCCGGTGCATGGGCAGGCGGCTGATGTCGCGGTTGTCCAGGAAAATTTCGCCGTGTTCACAGCGGATGAGGCCGACGATCATGTAGAACGCAGTGGTCTTGCCGGCGCCGTTCGGGCCGAGCAGGCCCACGACTTCACCGCTCTCGACCTCGAGCGACAAATCCCGCAGTACCTGCCGAGACTTGTAACTCTTGGCGAGGCTCAGGGCTCGCAATACGCTCATGGTTTGGGTTTGGGCGGCGGCGTGATGATGATGTGCACGCGTTGGGAACCCTGTTCGGAACTCTCGGCCACGATATTCTGGGCCGTCACGTTGTACTTCAACGATTCGCCGCGAATCTCGTTCTGGCCGTCGCTCAACCAGGCGTTCTTGGATAAATGCACCACGCCCTTGGTGACATCGTAGTCGATGGAATCGGCGCGGCCGCGCGCCAGCTTTCCGGTCTTGGCAATGCGTTGCTCGAATGCGGCCGGCTTGCCGTTGACGACGGCTTTGGCCAAGAGTTTTTTGGCAAACGTAAGGTCGGCCTCGTCCGAGGTGAGCTGGCCTTGCTCCATGTTGATCTTCACGTTGCCGCGAAACACCCAGTGGCTGTTGTCAAAATCCAATCCGTTACCCTGCCCTTGGTCGGCGACGACCGACATGCTGCCTTGAGAAATACGCACCTTGTGATAAACCACATTGTTGCTTTTGAGGTCCATTTCCAGGTACGCCGCGTCCAGCACGATGGTTGGTTGTTCCACATGCGCCGCAGCCACCGCGGAAGCCGGCAGTGCGAGCGCGGCCAGCATGAAGATTTTAGGGGTGGAAGCGGCCATTGACCTTCGATTCTAAGCGCAGCGTGCGCTCTTTCAAATTTGCGACCAGACCGCGCGCCGTGAGGGTGTGGTCCGCGAAATCGATACGGACGTCGTCCTTGGTGGTGGCCACGCCGTCCGGGATGTCGTAGCGCAGCGTGTCGGTGTGCATCACGGCGGGGGTTTCACGGCCTGCGGCGCCGGCCTCGCCCTGCAACCGTACGTTGCCCGAGACGTCGATCACCTTGCCGCCGGGTTGAACATGCGCGACATCGCCCACCATCACCCAGTTCTCTCCGCTCGGCGCCTGGTAGTTGACCCGGACGTTGTACAGGGCCACCTCGTTGCCGTGCGCGATTTGATCGATGCGCTCGGCCTCGATGCGGACACTGGGGTTGCCTGCAATATCAAAGTCGGTGAGCACTGCATTCTTCAAATAGTACCCCGGCAGGTCCGTCGGTTTGGCGTTGGGCTGCCGCTCCGCGTGGCGCGCGGGCCCCGTCAAGATCCAGGTGCTGATGCCCAAAGCCACGACCGCGATGATGGTGAACACCCTGAACAGCATCAGCGTCGGCCGGCGCGGGCGCGCAGCATGGCGTCGCACAGTTCGCGCACCGCCCCGTGGCCGCCCTTCGACTTCGCGATCCAATGCGCGGCGGAGCGCACCAACGGGTGCGCGTCGGCCACGGCGCCGGCCATGCCCACCGCCGACATCAGCGGCAGATCGGGCGTGTCATCGACGATGCAGGCACAGTTCAAAGGATCGATGTCCAATCGGTGCGTGAGGCGGTGCAGCGCTGCGACCTTGTCGCTGCAGGCTTGGACCAGGTGCGGCACCCGCAGTTCTCTCATCCGGGCGGCGACCGCGCGCGAGCGCCGTCCGCTGAATGCGGCCACCGCGACGCCGGCGGCCATCAAGAGCTTGATGCCGTGGCCGTCGCGCACATGAAATACCTTGAGCGCTTCGCCACGCACGGAAAAATACAGGCGCCCGTCGGTGAGCACGCCGTCGACGTCCAAGATCAGCAACTCGATCCGCGCCAACGGCGTCGCCTTGCGCGCCTTCAAACCACACCTGCGCGCAGCAGATCGTGCACGTTGAGCGCGCCCACGATCTTGTGGTCCGCATCCACGACGATCAGCGAGGTGATGCGATGGGTCTCCATGAGATGCACGGCCTCCGCCGCGAGCGTGGTCGGCCGCACGGTCTTGGCATGGCGGCTCATGACCTGGTCCATGCGGGTGGTGCGCAAATCCGTGGACGCGTCGAGCGCGCGGCGCAGATCGCCGTCGGTGAATACGCCGAGAACCCGCATGTCCTCATCGACGATGGCGGTCATGCCGAGACCCTTGCGGGTCACTTCCATCAAACCCTCCGCGAGCAGCGTGCCGGCCCGCACCGTGGGAACGTCGGCGCCGGTGCGCATCACATCCTGCACGTGCAGCAGCAGGCGCCGGCCCAGGGTGCCGGCGGGATGCGAGCGGGCGAAGTCTTCCTCGGTGAAGCCGCGAGCCTTGAGCAGCGCCACCGCCAAGGCGTCGCCGACGGCCAAGGCCGCGGTAGTGCTGGCGGTGGGGGCCAGGTTGAGCGGGCACGCCTCCGCGGGAACGCCGATATCCAGATGCACGGTGGCGATGCGCGCCAACGCGGAGTTGGCGTTGCCCGTCAATGCGATCAACGGCACCCCCAGGCGCGCAATCGCCGGCACGATGGTCAGGATCTCATCGGTTTCGCCGGAATTGGACAGGGCGAGCACCGCGTCGTCGCGGGTGATCATGCCCACATCGCCGTGGCTGGCCTCGCCCGGATGCATGAAGAAGGCCGGCGTGCCGGTGCTGGCGAGCGTGGCGGCGATCTTGCCGCCGATATGGCCGGATTTGCCCATCCCGGTCACCACGATGCGCCCCCGGCAGTCGAGACAAATGCGGCAGGCGCGTGCAAACTCCGACCCCAAGCGAGGCAGCTGCGCGCGTAGACCGTCGATCTCGATGCTGAGCGCCTGGCGGCCGAGATCGACTAGGCTCTCGTCGGTGAACTCGAGATTCATGCGCGAATGATACAGGGTAAGCTTGGGTAATTTGCGGGAGCCGAGCATGAATCCACAACAGGTGGCGCAAATCATCGAGGGCGGTTTGGCGGGCGCCAAAGCGCTGGTCAAGAGCGAGGACAATGTGCATTTCGAGGCCGTGGTGATTGCCCCGGCGTTTGCCGGAAAGCGCTCGGTGCAGCGCCACCAATTGGTCTACGGCACCCTGGGAAAGGCGATGGGCAACGAGATCCACGCCCTGGCCCTGCAGGTGTTCACGCCGGAAGAATTCGCGGGCCAGGGACCTGGTTAAGGGACGTGGACAAATTACAGATCCAGGGCGGGATCCCACTCGAGGGCGAGATCCGCATTTCCGGAGCCAAGAACGCCACTTTGCCGATTTTGGCGGGCTGCCTCCTGGCGGACGGTCCGGTGACGGTGTCGAACGTCCCGCACCTGCAGGACGTCACCACCATGATCGAACTGCTCGGGCGCATGGGCGTGTCGGTGACCATCGACGAAAAGATGCGCATCGAGGTCGATGCCTCGACGATCAAAGAGTACTTCGCGCCGTACCAGCTGGTGAAAACCATGCGCGCGTCGATTTTGGTGCTGGGGCCGCTGCTGGCGCGCTTCGGCCGCGCCGACGTGTCGCTGCCCGGAGGGTGCGCAATCGGCGCGCGTCCGGTCAACATCCATGTGGCCGGCCTGCAGGCCATGGGCGCCGATATTCATATCGAGAACGGCTACATCAAGGCGCGTGCCGATCGCCTGCGCGGCGCGCGTCTGGTCCTCGATACCGTGACGGTCACCGGGACGGAAAATCTCATGATGGCGGCCGCTTTGGCGGACGGCGAGACGGTGCTGGAAAATGCCGCGCGCGAACCCGAGGTCGTCGATCTCGCGAATTTTCTGATCGCGATGGGCGCGAAGATCAAGGGCGCGGGCACCGACCGGATCGTCATCGAGGGGGTCAAGCGGCTGAACGGCACGGCCTACGAAGTGCTGCCCGATCGCATCGAGACCGGCACGTATCTCGTGGCCGGCGCCATCACCGGCGGCCATGTCCGGGTCAAGAACACCCGGCCGAAGCACTTGGATTCGGTCATCGGCAAGCTGCAGGACGCCGGAGCCAGGGTGGATGTGGGCGATTCATGGATCGAGGTCGACATGCGCGGCAAGAGGCCGCAGTCGATCGACATCCGCACGGCGCCGTATCCGGCGTTTCCGACGGACATGCAGGCGCAATTCGCGGCGCTCAATACCGTCGCCAACGGCGTCGGCACCATCATCGAAACG
>DATLVV010000274.1:0-5449 GCA_035577165.1 Steroidobacteraceae bacterium
ACGGAGTGGGCTTGCGCGGCTTGCGGGCTGCCGGCCGCGCTCTCGACATGGGCAATGCCGGTACCGCCATGCGCCTGTTCACCGGCTTGCTGGCGGCGCAACCCTTCGATTCGCAGCTGATCGGCGACGCGTCGCTCATGAAGCGTCCCATGGAGCGGGTGGCAAAGCCGCTGCGCGAGATGGGCGCCGACGTGCGGACCCGGCAGGGCACGCCGCCGGTCGACATTGTCGGGGGACACAGGCTTCACGGCATCGAATACCGCATGCCGGTGGCGAGCGCGCAGGTGAAGTCGGCGCTGCTGCTGGCCGCGCTTTACGCAGACGGCGCCACGACGGTCATTGCGCCGAACATCACCCGCGACCACAGCGAGCGGATGCTCGCCAGCTGCGGCGTACGCCTGGATATCGCGGGCCTGCGCGTCACCGTGCACCCGCCGCAGGAGTTGACGAATCAGCGGATCGATGTGCCGGGGGATTTCTCATCCGCCGCCTTTTTCATCGTGGCGGGGCTGTTGGGGGCCGGGACCTCGGGATTGTTGATTGAGAACGTCGGGCTCAATCCGACTCGCACCGGATTGCTCGATATATTGCGCAGCATGGGGGGCCGTATCGAACTCAAGAACCCGCGCTCCAGTGCGGCGGAACCGGTGGGGGATCTATTGGTGCACGCGTCGTCCTTGCGCGGCATCCAGGTTCCCGTGGAGCTCGTGCCTCTCGCCATCGACGAACTTCCGGTATTGTTCATCGCCGCCGCCTGTGCGGCGGGCGAGACGGTCGTGAGGGGCGCGGAGGAGCTGCGCGTGAAAGAGAGCGACCGGATCGCTGCCATGAGCGCCGGCCTCACCCGGTTGGGGGTCGTGCATGGCGTGTTGCCCGACGGCATGCGAATCGAGGGCCGGGACTCGGGCGCGGCTTTCGGCGCGGGTGAAATCGACAGTTTCGGCGATCATCGGATTGCCATGTCGTTCGCCGTCGCCAGCTTGCGGGCGGCCGGCGCGATCTCGATCCGCGACGTGGCAAACGTTGCGACCTCGTTTCCGGGGTTTGTCGGGTTGGCGCGGTCGGCGGGCTTGGATATCCGAGAATCGGCCTAATCATGGCTAAACACGTGCCGGTCATGACCATTGACGGCCCTTCGGGGTCCGGCAAGGGCACCGTGAGCCGCGCCGCCGCACGCGCTCTGGGCTGGGCTCTGCTCGATAGCGGTGCACTGTACCGGTTGGTCGCCTTGGCGGGCCGGCAGGCTAGCTTAAGCCTGGATGACGGGCCGGGGCTTGCCCGGTTGGCGGAGACCGCCGATTTCCAGTTCGGTTCGGGGCCGTCCGGGGAGGAAATCGTCCGGCTGGACGGCAGGGTGGTGACGGACGCCATCCGGACCGAGGGGGCGGGAAATGACGCCTCCAAGGTGGCCGCCCTGCCTGCGGTCCGCGCTGCGCTTCTGGAGCGCCAGCGGCGTTTTGCCGTCCCACCGGGTTTGGTGGCCGACGGCCGGGATATGGGGACCGTCATATTCCCCAAGGCGGAGGTCAAGATTTTTCTGACCGCCAGCGCCGCCGAACGCGCCCTCAGACGCCATAAGCAGTTGAAAGAAAAGGGGGTTGCTGCTACCCTTGCCGCCCTTTCGCTGGAGATAGAGGAGCGCGATAGACGCGATATGAATCGCGCGGTCGCCCCGCTCGTCCCAAGCGCGGATGCGGTCCTGCTGGATACGACGGGCATGTCTGTCGAGACGGTGGTTGAGCGCGTCTTGGAAGTGGCCCGCGGGCGTCTGTCGCGTGGAGCTTTGTAGGTTTTTGGTCGCAGCCTTCACGGAATGATGGCTGTTATTTTATGGTAACCCCTCGGGCACAGCGGAAGTGCTAGGGAATAGTTAAGAGAAAACATGACAGAAAGTTTTGCGGAACTGTTCGAGCAGAGCATCGCCAGCCAGCGTATACGTCCCGGCACCATCCTCAATGGGTTGATCGTCGAAGTAGGTCAGGATTACGTCATCGTCAACGTCGGATTGAAATCCGAGGCGGTGATTCCTTCCGATCAATTCAAGAACGAGAAGGGTGAAATCGAAGTCGCCGTGGGGGAGACCGTCGAGGTCGCCTTGGACAGCGTCGAGGACGGTTCCGGAGAAACGCGCCTATCGCGCGAGAAGGCCAAGCGCGCCCGTACCTGGACGCGGCTCGAAACCGCATTCGAGAAGCAAGAAGTGGTCATCGGCATCATCACGGGCCGGGTCAAGGGCGGCTTTACCGTCGAGATCGACAACGTGCGGGCGTTCCTGCCGGGATCTCTGGTCGACGTGCGGCCGGTGCGCGATCCGTCGTACCTGGAGAACAAGCCGCTTGAATTCAAGGTGATCAAGCTCGATCAGAAGCGCAACAACGTCGTGGTTTCGCGCCGCGCGGTCGTCGAGCAGGAATACAGCGCGGAGCGTTCCGCGCTGCTGGACAATCTGCAGGAGGGTGCTGCGGTCAAGGGTGTGGTGAAGAATCTCACCGACTACGGCGCATTCGTGGATCTGGGCGGCATCGATGGATTGCTGCACATCACCGACATGGCTTGGAAGCGCGTCAAGCATCCGTCCGAAGTGGTCAAGGTCGGCGAAGAAATCGACGTGCGGATTTTGAAATTCGATCGCGAACGGCAGCGTGTGTCATTGGGTCTCAAGCAGCTGGGTGCCGATCCGTGGCAGAACATCGCACGGCGCTATCCGGCCAATACCCGTCTCTTCGGCAAGGTCACGAACATCGCCGACTACGGCTGCTTCGTCGAGATCGAAGAGGGCGTCGAGGGCCTGGTGCATGTCTCGGAAATGGATTGGACCAACAAGAACGTGAACCCCGCCAAGGTGGTGCATGTCGGCCAGGAAGTCGAGGTCATGGTGCTCGACATCGACGAAGAGCGCCGCCGCATCAGCCTCGGCGTGAAGCAGTGCAAGACCAATCCATGGAAGGAATTCGCCGAGAATTACAACCGCGGCGACAAGGTCAGCGGTCAGATCAAGTCGATCACGGATTTCGGGATTTTCATCGGACTCGCGGGCGGGATCGACGGCTTGGTGCACTTGTCGGACATTTCCTGGGATATGCCGGGTGAAGAGGCCGTGCGCAGCTATCAGAAGGCGCAGCAGGTCGATGCCATGGTGCTGTCGATCGACCCTGAGCGCGAGCGCATCAGCTTGGGAATAAAGCAGCTCGCGAAGGATCCGTTCTCGGCCTACATTGCCGAGCACCCCAAGGGCAGCATTGTCGTCGGCGTGGTGCGGGAAGTGGACGCCAAGGGCGCGATCATCGACTTGGGCAACGGTGTCGACGGTCAATTGCGCGCATCCGACTTGTCGCGGGACCGCGTCGAAGACGCCCGTTTGATTCTCAAGGTCGGCCAGGAAGTCGAAGCCAAATTCACCGGTGTGGACCGCAAGGGCCGCAGCATCTCGCTGTCGATCAAGGCAAAGGACATCCACGAGGAACAAGAGGCCATGCAAAATTATCGAACCGATTCACCGACCGGAACGAGCCTGGGAGATCTACTCAAAGAGCAGATCTCCGGCCAGGATTGAGAGGACTAAAGGCGGAGCGCGGCGGGCAACGCCGCGCTTGCCCTCTTAAGCATGTCTAGTGATGCCCACGGATCGATAATGACGAAATCGGAACTCATCGAGATCATTTCGGCCAAACAGAAGCACCTGCCGGCGAAGGACGTCGAACTCGCCGTCAAGCAGCTGCTCGAGATCATGAGCGATGCGCTGGCGACGGGCGAGCGAATCGAGATTCGCGGCTTTGGCAGCTTTTCGCTGCATTTTCGCCCGCCCCGGCAGGGCCGCAACCCGAAGACCGGAGAGGCTGTCGCGCTGGCCGGCAAGCACGTCCCGCACTTCAAGCCAGGCAAAGACCTGCGCGAACGGGTCAACGATGGTGCGGATCAGCCGATCCGCGACTAGAAGACAGGCTCCCAGGCCTTTGAAGGCGGTCTGCGGCCGATGACCGACCTACCGCTGCTGACCTGGGTTCTGGTGATCGCGGCGCTGGTCATCGGGATTCTCGCCGGACACTTCGGCTGGGGGAAGCGCTGGCCCGCCTCAATCAGCAAGCTTCATCCCGATTATCTCACCGGGCTCGATTACCTCGTGACCGAGCAGCCCGATCGGGCGCTCGACATGTTCCTGAAGCTGATGGATGCCAACGCCGACACCATCGAAACTCATTTCGCTTTGGGCACCCTGTACCGGCGCCGTGGGGAAGTGGAGCGGGCCATCCGCATCCATCAAAATCTATTGGCGCGCGACGCGCTGGCTCCCGAACACCGCGAGCAGGCGTTGCTCGCGCTGGCACAGGACTATCTTCGCGCCGGGCTGCTCGACCGCGCCGAAGGCCTCTTCCAGCAGGTCAGCGAGGTGCCGCGCCTGCGCGCCAGTGCGCTCGACGCCCTGCGCCTGGTGTACGAGCGGCAGCACGAATGGCAGCAGGCGCTCGGCACCTACCGGCAATTGGCTGACATCGGCGCGGCGCCGCCGCGCGCAGTCGCGGCCCACTACCTATGCGAACTGGCCACCATGGCCATCGAACGCGGCGACACCGAGGATGCGCGCCGATTGCTGCGCGAAGCGCGTGCGGAGGTCTCGCCGTTCCCGCGCGCAGCATTGCTCCGCGCCTTGATTGCAGAGCGCGACGGCAATCTGGAGCTCGCCGTTCGCCTGCTGCGCCAGGCGATGCTCGATTCACCGGAACTGCTGCAGGAGGAGCTGCCGCATCTGCTCAAACTGGTTGAGCCGCGCTCGCGGGATGATGTGCTCGGCGAACTGGTGAGGCAGGCCGAATCGCGTGATTTCGGCGAGTTGAAGCGTCTGGTGTTTGCCGCAATCGCAGCCGGATTGGTCGATGCTCAACCGCTGCGGGCATCGATGCAGACGGTATTCTCGCAGGACCCCACATTGCAGGATGTGTGGCAGGCGGATCCCGCGCATTACGAACGCGCTGCGCACGAGATCGGGGCGTTGCTCGCGCACGCGGAGAAATACCGCTGCAGCGAGTGCGGTTTCTCGGGTCGAAGCTTTTATTGGCACTGCCCGGCCTGTCATTCCTGGGCGACCTTCGAGGCCTACGCGATAGTCAAGCTTCGCTAGCTGTGAGATTTGTCCGACGGCGTGCGTCGGTCAAATCCGTTATCATTTCCCAATGCCGCAAAATAACGTCAAAACCGTCGTATTCCCCGTTGCCGGCCGCGGCACGCGATTTCTCCCGGTCACCAAGGCGAGCCCGAAGGAAATGCTCCCGGTGGTGGACAAGCCCCTCATTCAGTATGCAGTGGACGAGGCGCTGTCCGCCGGTGCGGAGACCCTGGTGTTCATCACCGGCAGCTCCAAGCGGGCCATCGAGGATCATTTCGACAGCAATCCGGAACTCGAGGCTGTTCTGGCGGCGCAGGGCAAACAGGAACTGCTGGATACGCTGCACGG
>DATLVV010000275.1:0-5968 GCA_035577165.1 Steroidobacteraceae bacterium
GTGACCACGTTCGGCCGCTGGCTGGCGCCGGTCATCGGCGCCATGCTCTGGCCGGTGCTGATTGGAATCTTGAGCCGCCTGCATGAACGCTGATCAGGCTTGGAGCAGGTAGTTGGTTCGCCGCGTCCGCATCAAGGATCATTGGGGTGAACTGCGGATCTACACGATCCGCAGCATCGTCGCCGCCATCATGGTCGGCGTATTGCTCCTGACGGTCGCGGCGCGGCTGTTCTATCTGCAGGTGTTGAAGCACGAATACTACGCCGAGCTTTCGCAGGGCAACCGCGTGCGCACCGATCCGATCCCGCCCAGCCGCGGACTGATCTTCGACCGGCATGGAGTGGTGCTCGCCGAGAATTTGCCGGCGTTTCAATTGGAATTGGTTCGCGAGCAAGTCGGCGGCATTGCCGAGATCGACGCAACCTTGGCGCATCTGGTGACCATCGGATTGATCGACGCCGAAGAAATCAACAGCCTCAAGCGCACCATCCTCTCGCACCATGTGTACGAAAGCGTGCCCATCAAACTGCAGCTCGACGACGAAGAGATGGCACGCTTCGCCGTGCACCGCTACGAATTCACCGGGGTGGACATCCGCACCCGGCTGTCGCGCCACTACCCCTTTGGACCGATGGCGGTGCATGCCCTGGGCTATGTCGCCGCCATCAGCGAGCAGGACCTCAAGCACATCGATTCCGCGGCCTATGCCGGCACCACGCTCATCGGCAAGCTGGGAGTGGAAGGCGCCTATGAGAACCTGTTGCACGGAACTCCGGGGTACCGCGAAGTGCTGGTCAACGCGGCCGGCCGCCCGGTTGAACGCCAGGGAGCCTTTACTCCCAAGCTCAACGTGCGTCAGCCGATCGCCGGCGCGGATTTGGTCCTGACTCTCGACATGCGCGTACAGCGTGCTGCCGAAGAGGCATTGACGGGCAAGCGCGGCGCGGCCATCGCCATCGATCCGCATACCGGCGATGTGCTCGCGCTCGCCAGCACGCCGGGTTTTGATCCGAACGCATTCGCCCGCGGCCTGACCACCAAGCAGTATGACGCCCTGCAAAACGACATCGACAAGCCGCTGATCAACCGCGCGCTGCGCGGCGCCTATCCGCCCGGCTCCACCGTCAAACCGTTCTTCGCCCTGGCCGCACTCAAGTACGGCGTCATGACTCCGGATCAGTCCATTTACTGCCCCGGCCATTTCAATCTGCCGGGCAGCGCCCATATGTTTCGCGACTGGAAGCCCAAGGGTCACGGGGTGCTCTCGATGCGCCACGCCATCATGCAATCCTGCGACGTGTATTTCTATACGGTGGCCAACCGGCTCGGCATCGACCGCATGCACGATTTCATGAGCACATTCGGCTTCGGCGACATCACCGGCATCGACATTCCCGGCGAAAAGGCGGGCTTGATGCCCTCCACCGCCTGGAAGGCCCACGCCTACAAGCGGGCCGCCGAACAAGTGTGGTACCCGGGCGAAACCATCAGCGTCGGCATCGGCCAGGGCTACATGCTGGCGACTCCCATGCAGCTCGCGCACGCGGTATCGGGCATTGCTTCGCGGGGCGAGATCTACAAGCCGCGCCTGGTGTCGGGCGTGCGTTCCGCAGGCGCCGCGTCGCTCACACAGCGTGCGGTGGAACCCGAGCCGTCTCTCAGCGCCGTCAATGCCGAGCAATGGCAGGTCATCGTGGACGGCATGGAGTTGGCGACCGGGCCGGGCGGCACGGCCGCCGCCGCCACCGCGGGATCGCCGTACAAGATTGCCGGCAAGACCGGATCGGCGCAGGTCTTCACCATCGCCCAGAACGAGAAATACCACGAGAAGGAATTGGACGAACGCTTGCTGGACCATGCGCTGTTCATTTCATTCGCCCCCGCCGACGATCCGAAACTCGCGGTGGCGGTGTTTGTCGAAAACGGCAAGCACGGCGGCAGCACCGCGGCGCCGATCGCGCGCAAGATGTTCGACGCCTACCTGTTGCCCGACAAGGCGGCCGGCGACAAGGCACCTGCACTGGGAAGCGCTCTATGATTTTCGACGAATTCTCACCGTCTCGAACGCGCCGAACTTTCACCGCCGGCGGCCGCACCTTGCGCGCGCTGGGGTTGGACGGCCCGTTGACCGGAGTGCTGGCCATCATCGTGTGCTTCGGCATTCTGGTGGTGTACAGCGCCTCGGGGCTGAACGTGAAAATGGTCGAGCATCACCTGGTGAATATCGCCATTGCCGTGGCCGCCATGATCGCCCTGGCGAAATTCGCCACCCCGCAGTACCTGCGCCTGTTCGCGCCCATCGCCTACGTCATCGGCGTGCTGCTGTTGATCGTGGTCGAGCTGACCGGTCATGTCGGCAAGGGCGCACAGCGCTGGCTCGACATCGGCTTCATCCGCTTTCAACCGTCCGAGATCATGAAGCTGGCGGTACCCATGATCTGCGCCTGGTACATGCACGAACGCCCCCTGCCGCCGGCGTTCAGGGACCTGCTGGTCATGGGGGTGCTGATCGCCATACCCACGGCGATGATCGCCAAGCAGCCGGATCTCGGCACCGCGCTGCTGATTGCGGCTTCCGGCCTCATCGTGATGCTGCTGGCCGGCATGCAGTTGCGGATCATCTTGATTTCGATCCCGCTGCTCGGCGGCGCGGCCGTGGCAGCCTGGCATTTCATCCACGATTATCAACGCCAGCGCATACTCACGTTCCTCAAGCCCGAAAACGATCCGCTCGGCACGGGCTACCACATCATCCAGTCGCAAATCGCCATCGGTTCCGGCGGCATGTTCGGCAAGGGCTACATGATGGGCAGCCAGGCTCAGCTGGAATTTCTGCCGGAACGGTCGACCGATTTCATTTTCGCGGTCATCGGCGAGGAGTTCGGGTTGTTGCCCTGCCTGGTGCTGCTGGTTCTGTACGGCGTCGTCATCGGGCGCGCCCTGTATCTCGCGATGCAGGGCCAGGATACATTTTCGCGCTTGACGGGCGGCGCCATCGCGCTCAGCTTCTTCGTGTATGTCTTCGTCAACTCCGGCATGGTGAGCGGCATCCTGCCGGTGGTCGGCGTGCCGCTGCCGATGATCAGCTACGGCGGCACCTCGATGGTCACCTTGTTGGCGGGCTTCGGCATTTTGATGTCGCTGCATTCGCACCGCAAGCTCATCGGATCCTAGCGTGCGCGCTTCGCTCCTGAAATGTCTGTTCCTGGGCGCCGTGACCCTGTCCGCCGGCGGCCCCGCGGCCGCGATCGACGTGCACCGCGACGACGTCAAGCAATTCATCGCGCACGTGGCCGGCACTTCGTCCTTCACGAAGCACCAATTGCGCAAAATCCTGAAAGCAGCGCAGAGCCAACCGAACATCATCGAAGCCATGGATCGGCCGGCTGAGAAAGCCAAGCCGTGGTCCGAGTATCGTCCGATCTTCATCACCGAAAGACGCATCCGCGAAGGCACCGATTTCTGGCTCGCGCATCGCCAGGCGCTCGATCAAGCGAGCATTCGCAGCGGCGTGGCGCCGGAGTACCTGGCGGCCATCCTCGGCGTCGAAACCTACTATGGCCGCCTCACCGGCAGCTACCGCGTGCTCGATGCGCTGGCGACGCTGGCCTTCGACTACCCCGCCCGGGCGAAATTCTTTCGCGACGAACTCGAACAGTTTCTCTTGCTCACCCGCGACTCGGGACTCGATCCCTTGAGCGTAAAAGGCTCCTATGCCGGCGCGATGGGCGCGCCGCAATTCATGCCCTCGAACTACCGGCGCTACGCCGTCGATGCCGAGGCGGACGGGCATATCAATCTGTGGACCGATTGGCCGGACGTCTGTGCCAGCGTCGGCAACTACCTCAAGGAACACGGCTGGAATGCCGGCGAGCCGGTCCTGAGCGAAGCCAGCGTGGCCCCCGAGAAAGTCTCGGAATTGGACGGCCGCAAGTTGGCGCTCAGCGAAACCGTCGGGTCGTTGCGCACCAAGGGCGTGAACTTCGAGAGCCCCCTGCCTGAGGACGCACCGGCACTGCTGATCGCCGCGGACGACACGGACGGGGTTCGCTGGCGCGTCGGCTACAATAATTTCTACGTGATCACCCGTTACAACCACAGCGCGCTGTACGCGATGGCGGTTTTCGAACTCGCCGCGGCGGTCAAACAGCGCATCCTGGTGAACGATGCACCCACCCTGGCCGCACCGAGCGAGCCGGCGCCGGGCTCTTCTTCCCCGCAACCGGCCTTGCAGCAGTGAATGCCGGCCGCACTCTTGCCGCACCGCTCGGTCTCATTGCTGTAATCGCCGTCGCGGCCTGCTCCAGCACGCCGCAGCGGCCCAATGCTCCCACCTCCACCACCCTGCCGCCGGTGTTGACCGCGCCGCCGCCGGTACCGGGCGCCGTGCCGGATGCCGTGCCGCGCGTCGAACCGCGCTCGCGCTACGGCAATCCGCCGTTCTACGAAGTGTTCGGCAAGCGCTACTACGTTCTGTCCTCGAGCGTCGGCTATTGGGAGCGCGGTGTCGCCTCCTGGTACGGGCCCGGCTTCCACAAGGAACGAACCTCGACCGGCGAATCGTACGACATGTATGGCATGACGGCCGCTCACAAGACGCTGCCGCTGCCCGCCTACGTTCGAGTCACCAATTTGCAAAACGGGCGCAGCGTCGTGGTGCGGGTCAACGACCGCGGCCCCTTTGTCAGCAATCGCATCATCGACCTGTCGTACACCGCGGCCGCAAAGCTCGACATGCTGCGCCATGGAACCGCGATGGTGGAGATTCGCAGCATCGACCCTACGGTGGCGCCGCCGCCGCTGACTCTCGCCGCCGCGGGGTCACCGGCGCCCGCCCCTGTACCCGCGGCCGCGCCGCTCATGGTGCCCGCCGCGCAGACGCCCACACCTACGCCTGCGTCCACGTCCACGCCCAAACCCACGCCGGCGGCTGCGCTCGGCGGTCCGGGGCTATTCGTGCAAGCCGGCGCATTTTCCGACCCTGCGAATGCGGAACGCCTGGCGGCGAAATTGCGCGGCGGCAGTTACGGCAAGGTCTACGTGCGCGACGATCAGATTGCCGGCCGCAAAATGTACCGCGTGCGCATCGGGCCCGTGCCCGACGTCGCAGAATTCGATCGCGTGGTTGCGGCATTGGAGCGAGCCGGCGTCAAGGATGCCCACCTTGCCCTGGATTAACGTTCACAGGCTCCTGGTCCATCCGCGTGCGATAATCCTCGATTCACTTCATACACCAAGGTATCCATCGTCTATGTTTCGTTCCCTTCCGGCCTGTGTCGCCCTGACCGCACTCGCTGCCGCTCACTGCTTTGCCCAGACCCCTGCGCCGCCCGCGCCCGCGGCCTCAATGGCCATTCCGACCGCGCCGCAGGTCGATGCCCGCGCTTATATTCTCGTCGACTACCGCACCGACAAGATTCTCGCGTCGAAGGACGCCGTGGCCCGAATGGAACCGGCGAGCCTCACCAAGCTCATGACGGCGTACATCGTGTTTCAGGAGCTGGCCGCCGGAAAGCTCAAATTGGACCAGCAGGTGACGGTGAGCGAGCATGCCTGGCGCTCGGAAGGCTCGCGCACCTTCATCGAATTGGGCAAGCCGGTGTCGATTCAGGATCTGATCATGGGAATGATCGTGCAGTCGGGCAATGACGCAACGATTGCGCTCGCGGAGCGAATCGCCGGAACCGAAGACACCTTCGCGCAAATGATGAACGCCAATGCGAAGCGCCTGGGGATGGTGGGCAGTCACTTCGACAACAGCTCCGGCCTGCCCTCGCCGCAGCACTACACCACGGCGCGCGACCTGTCGCTGCTGGCCAACGCCATGATCCGCGAGTATCCGCAGTACTACAAATGGTTTTCCGTGCACGAATTCGAGCACAACGGCATCAAGCAACAAAACCGCAACGGCCTGCTCGAGAAAGATCCCACGGTCGACGGTCTGAAGACCGGCCATACCGACTCGGCG
>DATLVV010000276.1:0-12158 GCA_035577165.1 Steroidobacteraceae bacterium
GATGCCGAAACGGCGCGCGCCATCGTCGATCAGCAATTCGTCGAGGTCATTCTCGCCCCGGGTTTGTCGGACGCGGCGCGGGCCGTTCTCAAACCCAAGGACAATGTGCGCGTGCTGCTGGTCGGCGATCTGACCGTACCGGTCACCCAGTTGCTCGAATACAAGAGCGTGGCCGGCGGCGTTCTGGTGCAAACGCGGGACAATGGCGTGGTGAAGGCCCAGGAATTGCGCGCGGTGACCAAACGCGTTCCCACGCTCGCCGAGCTCGATGATTTGATCTTCGCCTGGCGGATTGCGAAATATGTCAAATCGAATGCCATCGTCTGCGTCAAGGATAGAGCGACGGTGGGCATCGGCGCCGGCCAAATGAGCCGCGTGGTCAGCAGCAAGATCGCCGCTCTGAAGGCTCGCGACGCCGGTCTCGACATGAAATCCGCCAGCATCGCTTCCGATGCCTTCTTCCCCTTCCGCGACGGTCTCGACGCGGTCGCGGAACTCGGAATCAAATCCGTCATTCAACCGGGCGGCTCGAAGCGCGACGCAGAAGTCATCGCGGCGGCCGACGAACACGGCATCGCCATGGTGTTCACCGGCATGCGGCATTTTCGCCACTAATGAAACTACTGATCGTCGGCGGCGGCGGCCGCGAGCACGCGCTGGCATGGAAGTGCGCGCAATCGCCGCGCGTCTCTCAGGTATTCGTCGCGCCCGGCAATGCGGGCACGGCGCTCGAGCCGCGGGTCCGCAACGTCGACATTGCCGCCGATGACATCGGCGCGTTGCTCGAATTTGCGGTGCGTGAGGACATCGGCCTCACCATCGTCGGCCCGGAAGGGCCGCTGGTGGCAGGCATCGTCGATCGATTCACGGCGGCGCGGCGCCCCTGCTTCGGCCCCACCCAGGCCGCGGCGCGCCTGGAAGGATCGAAAGCGTTCACCAAGGATTTCCTCCGGCGCCACCGCATCCCGACCGCGAGCTACGCCACCTTCACCGCCGCCGATTTCGATCCGGCCTATATCAAGGCGCAGCGCCTGCCCGTGGTGGTCAAGGCCGACGGTCTCGCGGCCGGCAAGGGCGTCATCATCTGCGAAACTCACGAGTCCGCGATTGCCGCGGCGAACGCCATGCTCGGCGGCAGCTTCGGCGCCGCCGGCAGCACCATCGTGATCGAAGAATTTCTCGCCGGCGAGGAAGTCAGCTTCATCGTCATAGCCAGCGATCAAACCGTGGTGCCGCTCGCCACCTCGCAGGATCACAAGCGCCGCGACGACGGCGATCAGGGACCCAACACCGGCGGCATGGGCGCCTACTCGCCCGCGCCCATCGTCACCGCCGCGCTGCACGCGCGCATCATGCGCGAAGTGATCGAGCCGACCCTGCAAGGTCTCCGCGCGGACGGCAATCCGTATCTGGGGTTTCTGTACGCGGGATTGATGATCGCCGCCGACGGTACTCCCAACGTGCTCGAATTCAATTGCCGTTTCGGCGATCCGGAAACCCAGCCGATTCTGATGCGCCTGCAAAGCGACCTGGTCGAGCTGTGCGAAGCGGCGCTCGCCGGCGCGCTGCACGGAAGCGAGCCCCGCTGGGATCCGCGCGCCGCGCTCGGGGTGGTGATGGCCGCGGGCGGCTACCCCGATCAATACCGCAAGGGGGATCCCATCGGCGGCCTCGATGCCGCCGCAAAGCTGCCGGGCAAGGTGTTTCACGCCGGGACCCGCGCGGAGGGTGATCGCGTGGTGACCGCCGGCGGCCGCGTGCTGTGCGCCGTGGGGTTAGGAGACACCGTCGCCGACGCGCAAGCGCAGGCCTACGATCTCGTGAATGCCATCCACTGGAATCTGGTGCAGTACCGTCGCGACATCGGCTATCGCGCCGTCGCTCACGTCACGAGCGCTTGACCGCCGGCGGCTCGGACAAGGCTCCGCGGTCGGCGCGGCGGCGCGCACCGCGGGCTACCGCCAGATTCTCCTCCCATGTGTTGAGGCGCGCGCATTCGTCCAGCCGCAAGTTGTGCGTCTCCGGCACGGGCCGGCCGGCGGCGCGCATGCCCGCCAGCCGCGCCCACACCGCGCGCTTCTTGTAGACTTGATGCGGTTGGAAATCGTCGAAGTCGCGGAAGGTTACGGTGCGCGGCTCGACGGCGATGGCACCCGCCGCGAGCGCTGCGCGGTACAGCTCGAGCCCACGCCGGGTACGCACGATGATGCCATTGAATCCTGGGTTCTCGCCGGCCGGCGCGCCGCCCGGCCACACGTCCGAGGCCGCTAGATCGGAACTCTCGCCAATGGCGTCGGGACAGATCTTGCATCTCGGCTGAATGCGCCAGGTGGCTTCGTCCTTCCACATATCCTGATAGGTCAATTCGAACGAACGGCCATCCCGGGTCTCCAATCGGGTGGGACCCGGATTGCCGTAGCCCCGGTATCGAAACAACGAGATCTCCTCGGGCCGGATCCCGAATTCAATCAGCACTTCCTCGGATTTGGTGAGATCCGACGCTCCGCCGCACACGAAGGTCAGCGCGTACGCGAGGTATCGGTCCACCCGCGCGTCGATGCGCGCCAGATTGCGCACGGCCGCGACATCGCAGGGCTTCGCGATCAGTGCGAACGTTTCGCCGCGATCCAGGAGCGCGGTGAAGTCGACCAATGTTGCCGCAGGTCCATAGCGCGAGCCCGCGCCTTCCTGCACCGACGCGGTATCGAAGCTCAGCCGGCGATCGGTGCGCAGCGGCTCGCGGCTGGATGCCGAGACATGCAGAATGAATTTCACCCGGCCGCTCTCCAACAGGAATTGGCCGAGCGCGGTCAGTACGCCGGCGGTGGAGCCGCGATGGCGCACGGCCGGATCGCCGGCATAGCCGATGGCCAGATGCTCCGCAGATCCCCAGACCACATCGTGGATGGCCTCGGCCGACTGGTCCCCGGGGCGGGCCCCCTCGATGCGCGTCCCCGGACACACGGCGTTGATGCGCTCAAGCGTGGCCGCGTCCAGGACCTCGCGCGCCACCGGCCGTTCGCGGCCTTCGGCCGTCAGCACCATCTGGATCTTTTCCGGCCCGGCCAGTGACCGGCACAAGCCGCAGCCGATACACAGGCCGCCTTCGACGATTTCCTCGAGCGATAATGCGGTGCTACTGTGGCCCACTGCTAAGGAGTACCCCCATGACCCATGTCCGTCCCAGTATCGCCGATAAGCGCCGCGCATTTCATAAATTGCACGAGGCCGGCTGCTTCGTCATTCCCAACCCCTGGGATGTGGGCAGCGCCCGCTACCTGCAGGGACTCAAGTTCAAGGCGCTCGCCACCACGAGTTCTGGGTTCGCGTGGTCGCATGGCCACCGCGACGGCGCCATGTCACGCGACCGCGTGCTCGATCACCTGACGCAAATAGTCGAGGCCACCGATTTGCCGATCAACGCCGACTTCGAGAACGGCTTCGCGCCCGATGCCGCCGGGGTCGGCGAAAGCGTCAGGCTCGCGGTCGCCACCGGCGTTGCGGGACTGTCCATCGAAGATTCAACCGGCGACTCGTCCCGGCCCTTGCACGACATCGACACCGCGGTCGAGCGGATTCGCGCGGCGCGCAAGGCCATCGACAAGGCCGGCGGCGGTGCCATATTGGTCGGCCGCGCCGAATGTTTCCTGCACGGCAAGCCCGACATCGAGTTCGCCATCCAGCGGCTCAAGGCCTACGCCAACGCCGGCGCCGACTGCCTGTACGCGCCGGGCATCCGCACCCCCGAGCACATCGGCGCCGTGGTCGCGGCGGTCGCGCCGAAACCGGTCAATCTGCTCATGGGCTGGCCGGGAGGTCTCGACATGCAGCAAATCGCCGCGCTCGGCGTCCGGCGGGTCAGCGTTGGCGGCGCTCTTGCCGGCTCGGCCTGGGGCGGATTCATCCGCGCCGCCAAGTTGATTGCCGAACAGGGCAAGTTCGACGGCTTCGCCAACGCAGCCTCACACAGCGAAGTCGACGGGTTTTTTCGCTAGTGGTGCTAATGGTGGCTCGCGGCGTGCGCCGCATGGGGCATCTCGCCCGCCGCGTGCCGCCCTCTGAACAGCCTGCCTTTCTCCGCCAGGAGCACGAATAGCAGGCTCGCGAGTCCGCAGCACAGCGATCCCGCCGCCAGCGGCAGCAGCGTGCCGTTGAACTGCCGCCCGATGAGGGCGCCGAGGAACGCGCCGCTCAAGGTCGAAATAAAACCCTGCAGCGATGCGCCGATGCCCGCCACCGAGGCAACCGGCTCCATCGCCATCGCGCCGAAATTGGACAGCGACAGCGCGAAGCACGCCATGGTCGCGGACTGGAAGACGACGAACAGCCACAGATGCTCGACCCCGAGGGCCGCCACCAGCGAATGCAGGCCCGTGATGACGAGATACGTGAGCAGCGCCGTGTGCGAAATCCGCCGCATGCCGAAGCGCTCCACGATCCTCGAATTGAGGAACGCGGCAATCCCCATGGTCCCTGCGCACAGCGCAAACATGGTGGGCATGAGCTTCGGGCGGTGAAACACTTCGCCGAAAATCTGCTGCACCATGCCCACGTAGGCCAGAATTCCGCCGAACATGACGGTCATTGCCAGGGTATAGAACAGCGAGTTGCGGTTGCCGAGCACCAGCCGAATCGCGCCGGCCACGTGTGCCCTGTTCAGCGTCAGGCGGTATTCCGGGTGCAGGGTTTCCGGGAGCCGCGCCATGGCCCACACGCCCACGATGGCCGCGAATATTCCGCAGACGATGAATATGTAGCGCCAGGGCGCTGCCATGAGAATGAGCGCGCCCAGGCTCGGGGCGAGAATGGGAACCGTCAGGAACACCATGAAAGTCAGCGACATGACGCGCGCCATGGACCGTCCGGAATAGAGGTCGCGAACCACCGAGCGGGTGACCACGACGCTCGCGGCCGCCAGCCCATGCACGAATCGCCACGCCAACAGCGCGTGGAAGCTGCCGGCGAGGCCGCAGAGCAGCGCGGCCAATACGTACAGGCTGAGGCCGCCGAGCAAGATCGGCCGCCTGCCGAAGCGGTCCGACATCAATCCCCAGAACAACTGGCCGCAGCCCATTCCCGCCATGTACGCAGTGATGATCCACTGCACGTGGTTCTCGTTCGCGATCGCAAGCGCATGCCCGATGACGGGGAAGGCCGGCAGCATGGCGTCGATGGCGATGGCCTGCGTCGACATCATCGCCGCCGCCAGTATCACGAATTCGGTGAAGCCGATCTTCGTCAGCAAGGTTAAGAAGTGACCGGCGGCTTTCGCGCGATGCTGGTGGCCATCGTGACGATGGAGGCGAGATCGGTCAGATTGGCCGGCACCACCAGGGTGGTCCCGGTCTGCGCCAGCTTGCCGAATTGCTTCACGTATTCCTCGCCGATGCGCAGTTGCATGGCCTCGATGCCGCCGCGATCGGACAGGGCGATGCCGACCTGCCGCAGGCCCTCGGCCGTGGCGGTGGCGACCGCCAGGATGGCCGCCGCCTGACCCTCGGCCTCGTTGATCTGCTGCTGCTTGCTGGCTTCGGACTGCTTGATCACCCGCTGCTTGTCGCCCTCGGCGGAGTTGATCTTGGCGTCGCGCTCGCCCTCGGAGGTGAGCACCACCGCGCGCTTCTCGCGCTCGGCGCGCATCTGCTTTTCCATCGCCGACAGCACGTCCTTCGGCGGCGTGATGTTCTTGATTTCGTAGCGCAGCACTTTCACGCCCCAGGCCGCCGATGCCTTGTCCAGTTCGCTCACCACGTTGGTGTTGATCTGGCCGCGCGCCTCGAAGGTGCGGTCGAGTTCGATCTTGCCGATTTCGCTGCGCAGCGTGGTCTGCGCCAACTGCGAGATGGCGAAGCCATAATTGGCGATGCCGTAGGAAGCGAGATGCGGGTCGAGCACCTGCATGTACAGCACCGCGTCGACCCCCACCTGCACGTTGTCGCGGGTGATGCAGATCTGCTCCGCGATGTCGATGGCGATTTCCTTCAGGCTGTGTCGATAGGTGATCTTTTCGACGAACGGAATCAGGATGTGAAAGCCGGCCTGCAGCGTGCGGCTGTACTTGCCCAGGTACTCGACCACGAAAGCGCTCTGCTGCGGCACCACGGTGGCGGTTTTCATCACCACGATGACCGCGAGCACCGCGATCGCGATGGCTCCGTAGCCTAAGGGAATGTCCACGAGATTCTCCTAATTTTTATATAGCGTGCACGATCAGGCAAAGGCCGTCGACGCGGTCGACCCGAACGCGCGCCCCGGCCGCGATGACCGTGCTTCCGCCGTTGGTCGCGTTCCAGGAACTGCCGCGGTATTCCACGCGGCACGACTCACCGGGCGGCAGCACCGCCGGCAACGTCAGGATGTCACCCGCAGGACCGGCCTTCACACCGGGCAGGGAGGGGCGCAGCTTTTCATAGATCCGGCGCCGGAAGGTCACCATCGAGCCGAGCGCCAGCACGGCGAACAAGGACCATTGCAGCCACACCGCGAGGCTCAATCCGCCGGCGCCCAGCATTCCCACGACGAGCGCCGACCCGCCGACGATCACCAGGTAGAACTGAGCATCGACGAATGCCAGCTCCGACCCCAGAAGGATGGCGCCGACCGCAATCCACGCCCACCACTGCATGTATGCCTACCTTTTCATGGCGTCGAAGAAGTCCGCGTTGGTCTTGGTGTCCTTCATCTTGTCGAGCAGGAACTCGATCGCGGCCAGTTCGTCCATGGGATGCAGGAGCTTGCGCAGAATCCACATCTTGGAGAGTTCCGAAGGCTCGGTGATGAGCTCTTCCTTGCGCGTGCCCGAACGGTTGATGTTGATCGACGGGAAGGTGCGCTTCTCGGAAATGCGGCGATCCAGGTGGATTTCAGAATTGCCGGTGCCTTTGAACTCCTCGAAAATCACGTCGTCCATCTTCGAGCCGGTATCGACCAGCGCGGTGGCGAGAATCGTCAGACTGCCGCCCTCTTCGATGTTGCGCGCCGCGCCGAAGAACCGCTTCGGCCGCTGCAGTGCGTTCGCATCCACGCCGCCGGTGAGCACCTTGCCCGAACTCGGCACGACCGTGTTGTAGGCGCGCGCCAGACGCGTGATGGAATCGAGCAGAATCACCACGTCCTTCTTGTGCTCGACCAGGCGTTTGGCCTTTTCGATCACCATTTCCGCCACTTGCACGTGACGGCTGGCCGGTTCGTCGAAGGTCGACGAGACGACTTCGCCCTTGACGGTGCGCGCCATCTCGGTCACTTCCTCGGGCCGCTCGTCAATGAGCAGCACGATGAGATAGACCTCGGGATGATTGGCGGTGATCGCCGTGGCGATGTTCTGCAGCAGCATGGTCTTGCCGGCTTTCGGCGGCGAGACGATGAGGCCGCGCTGGCCCTTGCCGATCGGCGCCACCAGATCGATCGCCCGGGCGGTCAAATCCTCGGTCGAGCCATTGCCGCGCTCGAGCTTCAGGCGCTCGGTGGGATGCAGCGGCGTCAAATTCTCGAACAATACCTTGCCGCGCGAACTCTCCGGCGAGTCGTAGTTGATTTCGCCGACTTTCAGCAGCGCGAAATAACGTTCGCCATCCTTCGGCGGGCGGATCAACCCTGAGATGGAGTCGCCGGTGCGCAAATTGAAGCGGCGTATTTGACTGGGCGAGACGTAGATGTCGTCGGGACCCGCCAGATAGCTGGAATCGGAGGAACGCAGGAAGCCGAAGCCGTCCTGCAGAATCTCCAGCACGCCGTCGCCGTAGATGTCCTCGCCCTTGCGGGCATGCGCCTTGAGCACACCGAAGATGATGTCCTGCTTGCGCGAACGGCCCATGTTCTCGAGACCCATGGTCTCGGCCAGCTTGACCAGATCGCTGATCGGCCGCTTCTTCAGCTCGGTCAGATTCATCGAGCTGCGGCTGCGCGCGAGGTCGGTTGGCGCAATGATTTCTAGATCGTCACCGCCCTCCGGCAAGTCGCCGTAGTCTTCCTGCGGCGGCCGCCCGCCGTTGGTGTTGCCGTTGCGGTTGTCGTTGCGCGGGCCGCGATTGGAGCGATTGGACCGTCCGCCGCCGCCCTGGCCGCCGCCTTGACCGCCGCCCTGGCCGCCGCCGCGCGATTGATTCCCCAGGTAGCCCCTCACAGGTTGCTGTCCAAAAAGGCCGCGAGCTGCGACTTGGTGACTGCACCGACCTTTTGGGCCTCTACGGTGCCGTTCTTGAACAGGATCAGCGTCGGGATGCCGCGGATATTGAATTTGGGGGGTGTCGCCGGATTGTCGTCGATGTTGAGCTTGGCGATCCGGATCTTGTCTTTGTATTGGTCGGCAATCTCATCGAGGATGGGGGCGATCATTTTGCACGGGCCGCACCATTCAGCCCAAAAATCGAGCAATACGGGCTTGTCGGACTTGAGAACGTCCTTGTCGAACGTGGCGTCGCTGGTGTGGACGATACTGGGGTTACTCACTGCGGGAATACCTCCTTTTGGAGATTCGTTTGGAAATAATGAAGGGCGGGTTTTGTTTGGAAAGTTCTGCCCAAACTCGCGCGAAGTGACGATGCGCGGCCGTTCGGGCACAATACAGCGGCTTTAGCGGTCTTGATTACCTTAAAAGGGTACCGATGATACGGTTGATGGGAGCGGATAGACCTGCTCCGGATTGCCTGTATTGTCATCTGGTCCCCATCATTTTGCAAGTATCTGCAATCCACATAGAGAAAATGTCAGACGCCCATCTCAGTCAGTTAACGTTCGAATCCCTCCACATCACCGAATCCTTGAAGCGGGGCATTGCCGAACTGGGTTACACCCGTTGCACCCCCATTCAGGCACAAACTTTGCCTGTGGCCCTGGCCGGCCACGACGTTGCGGGTCAAGCACAGACCGGCACCGGCAAGACCGCTGCCTTTCTCATCGCACTGTTCAATCGGCTGCTGACGGAGCCCGCTGCCGGGAGCCGTCCGCAGAATGCGCCGCTCGCCATCGTCATCGCGCCGACGCGCGAACTGGCGGTGCAGATTCACTCGGATGCACTGGGCATCGGCAAATACACGGGTCTCAAGCTCGCCATCGTGTTCGGCGGCGTGGACTACGAAAAGCAGCGGCGCATCCTCGAGGAAGGCGTCGATGTCTTGATCGGCACCCCCGGCCGCATCATCGACTACTTCAAGCAGCATGTGTTCGATTTGCGGCATATCCAAGTGGCGGTCATGGATGAAGCGGACCGCATGTTCGATCTCGGATTCATCAAGGATATCCGCTTTATTTTACGCCGCTTGCCGCATCCGACACTGCGCCTGACCATGATGTTCTCCGCCACTTTGTCGCACCGGGTGATGGAACTCGCGTACGAGCACATGAACAATCCCGAACTGATCCGCATCGAACCGGACAAGATGACGGTCGATCGCGTGACCCAGGTGCTGTACTTCCCGTCCACCGAGGAAAAGATTCCGCTGCTGATGGGGTTGCTGCGGCGGATCGACGCGCGCCGCACCATGGTGTTCGTCAATACCAAGCGCGTTGCCGAGGTGCTCGAGCGCACCCTCACCGCCAATGGCTTCGTCGCGCAGGCCATTTCCGGCGACGTCCCCCAGACCAAGCGACTGAAGATGATGCGCGACTTCCACAACGGCGACATCGCCGTCCTGATCGCCACCGATGTCGCGTCGCGCGGCCTGCACATTCCCGACGTCAGCCATGTATTCAATTTTGACCTGCCGAACGATGCCGAAGACTACGTGCACCGCATCGGCCGCACCGCGCGCGCCGGCGCCGAGGGCGATGCCATCAGTTTCGGCTGCGAGGAATACGCCATCGCGCTGCCCGACATCGAGCGCTACATCGGACATCAGATCCCGCGTGCCGCCATCGCGCCGGAGGATCTCGCGGCAGTGACGGCGCCGCCTCCTGCCCAGTGGCGCGAGCGCGCGCCGCGGCATGGCCAGTCTCGCGGCGGCTCCGGCGGCGGCTATGGACGCAGCGGTCCCGGACGCTCCGGTGGCCCTGGCCGTTCGGGCGGTGCAGGCCATTCGGGCGGCCCCGGCCGTTCGGGTGGAGGACCTGGGCGCGGCGGCAGCGGCCCGCAACGCGGTGGCGGCGGCCCACACCGTGGCGGCCCGCATCGCAGCCCAACACCGCAGGCACCCAAGGACACGGCCGGTGGCGATGCCGCCGGTCACACGGGCGACAAGACGGCGGATCCCACGCGGCGCAGACGGCGGCGCGGCCGCGGTGGCGCTCCTTCCGGCAATGGGCCCGCGGGCACTCCCACGGGCGGGGGCGCTACATAAGATCGGCAACCCGATCGACCGCCGCATAATCGCCGGTGTGCTGCGGCGGCAATCCTGAGTCCGGCATGCGCACCGCGCGCAACCAGCCGATTCCGAAGTCATGCGCGGCCCTGAGCACCGCCAGGCTGTCATCGACGAACAGGGTGCGCCCCGGCTGAAAGTTCTCCGCCGCCGCCAATCGCGGCCAAAACGCCGCGTGTTCCTTGGGTGCAGCGAATGGATGAGTCGAATAGCACGCGTCGAAGTACTGGGTCAGCGCCACGCGCTCGTTCTTGATGGCCAAAGTCTCCGGGTGTGCGTTGGTGACCAGCACACGCCGCTTGCCGCTCGCCTGCAGGCGCGCCAGAAACTCCTGCGCTCCCGGCAGGAACCGCACCTGCGCCAGCGCCTCGCGCTTGATGGTGCCGATGTCGAGGCCGAGTTCCCGGGTCCAGTGCTCGATGCAGTACCACTGCAGCGACCCCCGCACCGCTGCGAACCGGGGGCTCAGGCGCGCTCGCGCCTCTTCCAGGTCGAGTCCGTGCAGAGCGGCATAGCGGCCGGGGATGAGCTCCAGCCAAAACCAATTGTCGAAGCGCAGGTCGAGCAAGGTACCGTCCATGTCGAGCAGTACCGTGTCGATGGCCGACCAGTCGAGCGCAGTCGTGGGATGCATGTGCGTATGATACCAACCGATGCGAGATCTTCCTGGATTGGCCGAATCCCTGCTGCCCATCGTCGCACGCGCCGGCGCCGCCATCATGCGGGTGTACGACGACACTAACTTTGCGGTGCAGCGCAAGGAAGACAATTCACCGCTCACCCTCGCCGATTTGGAGTCGCAGCGGGTCATCCTGGAAGGGCTCGCCGCCCTCACTCCCAGCATCCCCGTGCTCTCCGAAGAGTCGGCACAGGCGCCCTGGAGCGAGCGCCAAACCTGGAAAGAGTTATGGGTGGTCGATCCTCTGGACGGCACCCGCGAGTTCGTCAAGCGCAATGGCGAATTCACCGTCAATATCGCCTTGGTGCAGGCGCATGAGCCCGTGCTCGGGCTGGTGGCGGCGCCCGCCTTGGGGCTTCTGTACTGGGGCGCCGCCGGAGTGGGCGCTTTCAGCCATCATCGGGGCGCGGCACGCCTGCCCATCCAGGTCTCTGCGCCGCACGAACCCCTGCGTGTGGTCGGCAGCCGCTCGCACCCCAGTGCGGCCACCGCCGGCTATCTGGCCAAGCTCGGACCGCATGTGCAGAAGGGCATCGGCAGTTCGCTCAAGTTCTGCCTGGTGGCGGAAGGCAACGCCGACCTCTATCCGCGTTTCGGCCCCACCTCGGAGTGGGACACTGCCGCGGGCCAAGCCATCCTGGAGGCGGCCGGCGGGCATGTCACCCGGTTGGACGGTCATCGCCTGCGCTACAACTGCCGCGAGAGCGTGATCAACGGCGATTTTCTGGCGTTCAGCCGACCGAGCGTGCTGCCCGGCTGAGCCGCGCACCGCCAAGCCCGGGTTATCCGTGACCGGCGGCCTCGCACAGCTCCAGCGTCGCATCGAGCAGTGTCGGAATGTCGAACACCACTTCCTGTTCGGCCATGGTCAAGCGCGCCACGCCGGCCGCGGCGATCAACGCCGCCGGAACGTGAATTTGGTCGCGTTTCGGCTGCATGGTCCAAGTACCCACCCGCGCGTCGCGAAATGCGCGGTTGAGTGCGCTCCAGCGCAGCTGTGCGGCACGCGCCAGCGGCGTGTCGCCGCCCCATTGGCGCTGCGCCAGCACCATGGAGATCTCCGGCGCCGCAGCGTTTTCAGATGTCGCCATGAGTTCCTGCACGTACCGCACCATTTCGTTGGGGTCGACGCGCACGGTCAGATTGGGCTGCAGGTTGTCGTTCATATCTCCCTGTATGGGGCG
>DATLVV010000277.1:0-4863 GCA_035577165.1 Steroidobacteraceae bacterium
TCGACAAGGCGGTCAACATCTACCATGTAACGATCGGCGATCGAAACCTGCAGATGGCTCAGGCGCTGAACGGGCTCGCGGCGACGGCGGTGTGGACGGACGATTATTCCCGGGCCGAACACTATCAGCGTGAAGCCTTGACTATTTTTCAAGCGATTGTCAGCCATAACCACCCTGACAACGCCGCCGCCCTGGCGACGCTCGGCTACATACTGACGCAACGGGGAAAGTATCTGGAGGCCGAGCAAGTTCTGAACGAAGCCTTGCAAATCGAGAGCAATGTATTTGGCGTCGACAACCAGCGAAACGCGGCGATTCAAGCCGATTTGGGCATTCTCTACGACCGCGAGGGCGATACGGCCCGCGCCATCGCGGCGACTCAGACGGCGCTGAAAGTCACCCGCGATCGCCTCGGCACGCGGCACTATTTGACCGGATACTATCTCGATGCTCTGGCCAATCTGTACTTGAAGGCCAATGACCTGCCCGCTGCGGAGGCGGACGCCCGCCAGGCACTCGCCGTCTACGCGCAAGCGCTGCCCGCACGTCATTTATACGTGGCCACCACCCACCAGCTGCTCGGCGAAGTGTTGTTGCGCCGAGGTTCGCTGACGGATGCCGAATCAGAGCTGCGCATCGCACTGGACATGAATTCAAGTCTCGCGGGTGCCAATAGCTGGCGGGCTGCGCGCAGCGAGGCGAGTCTGGGTTGGCTGCTGATCACTCGCGACACGGCCGTGGAAGGCGAACCCATGCTGCTCGCGGCACGCTCTACATTGCTGTCGACGGTCGGCTGGCAACACCCCGCAACACAGCAGGCGACTGCGCGATTGGCCGAATACTACCGAGCGCATCATCGCGATGCCGAGGCTGCGCGGGTTCTCGCGGCGCCCGACAAGCGTTAAGCTTGAGGAACTATCCCCTCGGCACGGGGTCCCCCATAGCGTATGACGCGCTTCATCCTGAGGAATTTTGATGCTCAATAGAAAAGAATTCGCTTCGACCCTGTTCTTCTCTGCGCTGCTCGCTGCCGCTGCCGCGGGAAATGCCGCCCATGCAGGCGCCCGCGAAGAAGGCCGTCTGCTCACTGCGACAGAAGTGCTGGAAGAGGTTCAAGCCATGCCGGATCAGCGGATCCCGGATGCTCTGCTGGCCCGCGCCTACGGCATTGCCGTGATACCCGACGTCACCAAGATCGCCTTCATCTTCGGCGGCCGGCACGGCAATGGGGTGCTGGTGGTGCGCGACAATTTGACCTCGCCGTGGAGCAACCCATGTTTCGTCGCATTGACCGGCGGCAGCTGGGGCTTCCAGGCCGGCGCGCAATCCTCCGACATCGTGCTGGTATTCACCACCAAGACCGGCATCGAAGGCATTGCCGGCGGCAAGATCACCCTGGGCGCAGACGCGTCCGTCGCCACCGGGCCGGTGGGCCGGCAAGGCTCGGCGGCAACCGACATGAGCTTCAATTCTGAGATTTATTCCTACGCGCGAACCCGCGGCTTGTTCGGCGGCATCGCGCTCGACGGCAGCGTGATCTCCATCGACAAGTCGGCGAATGCATCGCTGTACGGCAAAAGCGGCGTAACGGCCACCGAGATCTTCTCCGGCCAAGCCCCGATGCCGCCGGCCACGGCGCAGCGATTCTTGGACCGTTTGGCCCAAACGACCCGCACGACCCCCCGCGGCTCGCCCGCGCCGCAAGCCGATGTGCCGGCGACGTCGGCCGCCCAGACGCCGAATAGCGCCGCGCCGAACGCGGAGCCTCCGCGCACCTACCCGTTGGAGGATCAAAAGTCCCCCTGACCGCCACCCTGCTCGATGCGGCCTGCCAGCCGTATCGCAACGCCGGACATTTCGCCTATTACTTCGCCCGCAGCAAGCTGCGCATCGATCCTGTGTATCGCGCAATCCTTGAACTTGGTCTGTTGTCGGGGCGGGCACGCGTGCTCGACCTGGGCTGTGGCCAGGGATTGCTGGCCGCATGGCTCAAAGCTGCCGAGAGCTGCCATGCCCGCGGCAGCTGGCCCCGCACTTGGCCGCCGGCACCGCAAGTTGTGTCGAACCGCGGCATCGAGCTCAAGGCCCGCTACGTCAAACGCGCACGCGCTGCGCTCGGATCTGCGTTGGAGGTGACGCACGCCGATATTCGCCGTGCGTCATTCGGAACAGCCGATGCAGTGGTCATTCTGGATGTGCTGCATTACCTGACTCCGCAGGCACAGCTTGACGTTTTGCAGCGGGCGCGCGCGGCGCTCCCGCCGCGCGGTCTGCTGTTGCTGCGGGTCGGCGATGCGGATGCCGGCTTGCGCTTTCGCTTCGGTCAGTGGTGCGACGAGCTGGTACTGTTGCTGCGCGGTCATCCTCGGGTGCAGCACTGCCGCAGCGTGGCGCAATGGCGGGAATTGTTGCGCGACTGCGGCTTCGACAGCGAAGCCAGGCCGATGAGCCAGGGAACTCCCTTTGCCAACGTACTGCTGATCGCACGCGCGACTTGAGTGCGGGCGTGCCACAGGCTGGGGCGCAAAGACGTCACGGATTGTTTTTTAGATACTTGTCGAACCAATCCACCGTACGCCGGATGGAATCGATTTGATTTTCGCGCTTGCTGAATCCATGGCCTTCGTTCGGATAGTAGTGCGCCTCGACAATCCTGCCGTCCTGCTTGAGCAGGTTGAACACCTGTATCGCCTCCTCTTTGGGCACCCGAGGGTCGTTGTCGCCCTGCAAGACCAGCAGAGGCGCTTTGGCGTGGTGAATGAAGGTGATGGGTGAGGCTGCATCGTAGCGGGCTCGGTCTTTGACAGGATCGCCGAGCAGGCTCTTTTCGTATTGCTGCAGAAATGGATCCTCGTGCTGCAGCATGGTCATCCAATCGATGATGCCGTACAGCTCGACTGCTGCGGCCCAGATGTCGGGAGTCTTGCCGATCGCCATGAGGGTCATGAATCCGCCGTACGAGCCGCCGGTGATGCCGATTTTCCGCGCGTCGACATAGCCCGTGCTCTCGAGAAATCGGGCGGCATAGACCTCGTCCTGCAAATCGCCCCCGCCCAGGTCCTGATAATTTGCCCGCTGAAAATCCATCCCATAGCCGGTCGAGCCGCGCACGTTCGGCGCGATGCAAATGTATCCGCGGGACACCAGCGCCGCCACGCGCGGGTTCCAACTATCCTGGACCTGAGCCGTCGGACCGCCATGCGGCAACACCAACGCGGGGTTTGAGCCGTCGCGGCGCAGATTGAACGGAACCCAGAGCAGTGCGCTGATGATTTTCCCGTCAAAGGACTTGTAGTGCACGATCTGCGCCTCCGGCATGGGCGCGGAGCCGAGGCTTGCTATGGCCGACTGGCTGAGACGTTGAGCTTTGCGGGAGGCCATGTCGTAGATCCACAAATCCACGGCTTTGACCGAACTCTGGTGCGACAGGAGCAGGCGGTCCCCCGAGGGAGAAAATGCGTTCGGGTCGCCCGCAAGAATGGTCAGACCGGAGCCCACGGGCAGTCTCTCGCCGTGCTTCGAGGTCAGATCATAGAGAAAGGCATCAGTTTGGCCGTCGGCGTTCAGCGTATAAGTGATTGACCTTCCGGTGGGGGAAAAATCGCCGGAGGCTGCCTCCCACTGTGTCTTCGTCACCCAGATTCGATTCCCGGTGGCCAGATCGAGCAGCGCCACGTTCTTGTATCCAGCCCCCTCATTGGAGGTGATGAGCAATGTCCTGCCATCGGGCGACAACGCAGAAGCCGCATTGAGCACTTTGCCGTGATGAGGAGTCAGGTTCGCAGCCTTGCCGCTCGCCACATCGACCGCATAGACATCGCCGTCCGCGAAGCCGCTCTCGGTTCGATTGGCAAACAGGGTTTTGCCGTCGCGGCTCCAGGCCACGGAGTTCCAGCTATGGTTGGGTGATTCCTCGTGGGTCAATTTGCTGACCTTGCGGCTGGCAAAGTCCAGCAATGCGAGGTCGTAGGCCGATCCGGCCTTCGGCTTGTAGTCCAGCGCAATCGTCTTGCTGTCAGGCGACCAGCGCGGCGACCCTTCGCGAATATCGGGAGTTTGCGTCAAATTCACGACCGCCCCGCCGTCGCTCGGCACGACGAAAACGTCAAACAACTCGTTGCCGCCGGCGTCCTGCTGGAACGCGATCCATTTTCCGTCCGGCGACCAGGTTGCATTGACCTGGCGATCATCGGACTGAAGAAGCTGAATGGGCCAGCCGCCCGCAGCGGCAACCTTCCACAGATTCGACCGCCCCGATATGTCCGTCGTAAAGACGATCTCCGTTCCGTCGGGCGACCACGAGCCGCCCGCTGTCGAGCGGGTGAAATACAGATCATCGATCGGAATTGCGCGGGCTTCGGAACTCGATGTCGACACGATCGCGTGCGGCTCGGAAATGGCGCGATCAACCGGGCCGGCCGACTGGGCCGGCGCGTGCCTGCCGCCGAGCACTCCCACCGCACACAACAATAAAGGCGCAATACATTTCATCGAGAGGACTCCCATGCCGGAGTTGAACGACATTCATCGCAGTATCTGTGGACGGGATGGGCGGGGTCAATTGAGCTAACATGCCTGCCACCGCCGGGGAGAACAACCGTTGATCACGCGCGATCAAGTCATTGAGCAAATCTTTGTCTGCAAAGACGGCGGCAGCCTGCGTTATTCCACCGCAGGCACAGGGGAGCCCGTCGTGCTGCTCCATGGCTTCAGCCTCGATGCGTCCATGTGGGATCCTCAGTGGCCGGTGCTGCAACGGGAATTTCGCGCCATCCGCTACGACCTGCGCGGGTTCGGAGGTTCGTCGCTTCCCGACGGGGCCTATAGCCACTCCGAGGACCTGCTCGGTCTGCTTGATCATCT
>DATLVV010000278.1:0-6313 GCA_035577165.1 Steroidobacteraceae bacterium
CGTCGCGGCACCCGGACTGGACCGGCCCCGATGACCTGGTGATCAAGATCAAGGAGCTGCGCGAGATCACCGATTGGGAAAAGCCGATCTACGTCAAGGTCGGCGCCACGCGGGTGTTCAACGATGTGAAGCTCGCGGTGCATGCGGGCGCCGATGTCATCGTGGTGGACGGCATGCAGGGCGGCACGGCGGCAACGCAAACCGTGTTCATCGAGCACGTCGGCATACCCACGCTCGCCGCGTTGCGTCAGGCCGTCGATGCATTGGACGACCTGAACATGCGCGGCACCGTGCAACTGGTCATTTCGGGAGGAATCCGCAGCGGCGCCGACGTGGCAAAAGCGCTGGCGATGGGCGCGGATGCGGTGGCCATCGGACAGGGAGTGCTGGTCGCGTTGGGATGCAACAGCGACTCCTACATTGCCGGCGGGCAGCACGTGTCGGCGCTCGAGGACTATGCGCGGCTCGGCACGGCACCCGGGTTCTGTCATCACTGTCACACGGGAAAGTGTCCGGTGGGCGTGACGACGCAGGATGCGACGCTCGAATTGCGCCTCGACCCTGCGGTCGGGGCCAAGCGCCTGAAGAACTATCTAAAGACCGTGAACATGGAATTGACCACCATCGCGCGCGCCTGCGGCAAACAGGATGTGCATCACCTGGAAAAGGAGGACCTGGTCGCGTTGACGGTGGAGGCGGCCGCCATGGCGGGCATTCCGCTCGCGGGAACGTCGTGGATTCCGGGGCAGCCGGTCCAGGCCGACAAGATGGATTGAGCGCCGCGACTCCCGGGCAGGCAGTCGCGGCGGCTCGTGGCGACCCAAGCTACATGAAGAACTGCTCCGACACGATCTTTCCATCCTTGACTTCGTAGGCACAGAGCTCCTCGAGTTTTACGCGCCCGCGCCCCTTCATCGTGACGTCCATCGTCAGAGCGATGGCGATGGCATTGCCGGTCACGAGCGGCTGTGAAGTGCTGACTCCATGGATTTTCTCCACCATCGATTCGAACTTGTGACCCTTCTCGATGATTGCGCGCAGCCCTTTCGTCTCCTTGGGGAAGTCCGGCGATTCCTGGGGCTCGATGCTGACCGCGTCCTCGGCGAATAGCTCCTTCTGCGCGGCCTCGAACTTGCCCTGGCTGCAAAGCTCCGTGAGTCGGGTGGCGATTTGTTGCGTATTCATGACGGCGTTCCTTTTACGTGGAGGTGGTTAAAGGTCCCTCGTGAGAGACACTTGCTGCCGTGCGTGGTTCCCTGAGTTAGGCGGCCCGCGCCATGGCGTTCACCCGGTCCCAGGTTGTCGCGGCCATGCTGGGGCGCGAGTTCATCAAATCCAACCACTTGCCCAGGTTCGCATGGTTGGATGTGAGCGGCTCCCACTCCGGCGTCGCACGCAAGAAATCCAATTGCGGCGCCAAATGCACGTCGGCGAGACTGATTGCGTCATTGACGAAAAAGCGCTTGTCGCCCAACCGCAGTGCGAGTTCGTCGAATACCGTCCGGGCTTTCGGCATGGCGGCGGCAATGGCGTCTTCATCCGGCGCGAGTCCCATCAGGCGGGGGCCCACGACGCGCTGAAACGCAATCACGCTGGCAACGCCCTGGAAGAGATACCAGTCGTTGATGTTCATCAGTTGATCCATTCGCGCGGCATCCCGGGGGTGAGCCGGGGTCAGTGCCGGTGCCGGGTGCACACGATCGATATAGCGCAAGATCGCCTGGGTCTCGTACAGCTGGAAGTCCCCGTGTTGAAGGACCGGCACTCTACCGAACGGATGGCGCGCCAGATGCTCGGGGGCGCGGTGGCTTCCCGGGGCCACGGCCGCCAGGCGATAACGCACGCCCTTTTCCTCCAGCGCCACGAACACCGAGCGGGCGAACGGACTGCCGGGGATGGCGTGGATAATAAATTCGCTCATGACTTTTTACCTCCTATTGATGCTTCTGCGGCAAATAACTCGAGCAGGCCGGGCCAGCCGCCATCGACGCCCTTGCGCATCGTTTCGCCGTCGGCGGCGCCCATGCGCTCGAAATTTCGATGTTCCAGCTCGACGCGGGTGCGGCCGGAACCCTCGGCTACAAAACGAACCTCCACCTCGGATGCAAGCTCCACGCGCGCATCCGGCTTCCAGCGTGCGCTGATTTCCCAGCCGACGACGAAGCGCTCGGCGGGCTGCCATACACGCACGTGCCCGACCACCACCTCGGTGCCGTCTTCGCACTTCGTGTACCAACGCCCACCCACGTACGGTTCAATGATGGTTTCGCGCACGGGAGTGGACCCGATGCCATGGGTCTTCGGCCACCACCGGTCGATGCGGGCGGTGAACACTTCAAAGGCCTGTTCGGGCGTGGTCTGCACGACCACGGTCTTTCGTACCGGTGCGATTTTGATCGTTTGATTCAAGGCTTCTTCCTCACAGGGGGCGTTTTCAGCAACTCCGCTTCATGCTTGAACGATTCCAGCGCGTCGTCCCAAAACTCATCGATCCAGCGCCGCAGTTCCCCCAGGCCGTCAGGATCGATGTAGTAGACGCGGCGCGTCCCTTCGGAACGATCGATCACGAGCCCGGCTGCCTTCAGCGCCTTGAGATGTTGTGATACGGCCGGGCGACTGACCGGCAAACCGGCGGCGAGAACGCCCACCGACTGCGGTCCGGAGCGAAGTCTTTCAAACACCCGGCGCCGCGTCGGGTCGCTCAAGCATTGTAGTGCGATACCGTAAGTCACAACTTACGGTAAGTGAATGCTTACAGAATGTCAAGCGGATCTGGCGGTGCTTTCCGTCGACTGGCGAGTCATCGTGTATAAGCAGTCGGCACACGGGGGTACAGAATGCGGACGGGGCACGAGCGCTGGTCATCGAAATTGGGCTTTTATCTCGCGGCACCTGGTGCTGCCGTCGGCTTGGGTAGCATCTGGCGTTTTCCCTATCTCACCGGAACGAACGGCGGCAGCGCCTTCGTATTCGTTTTCATTCTGGCGTGTCTTGCCATCGCCACCCCCCTGCTCGTCGCTGAATTCATCATCGGCCGACGGTCGCGGCGCAATCCTGCCGAAGCCGCCGGGGAAGTTGCGGCGAGCTTCGGGAGGTCGCGCTGGTGGAACTCCATCGGCGTGCTCGGCACCGCGGCCACTTTTTTCATCATGTCGTACTACACCGTCGTCGGCGGATGGGTGCTGGCTTTTGCCTGGAAGAGTATTTCCGGCGAACTCGCCGCCCTGTCCCGCCCGGCGCTGGAGCGGCATTTCCACGAATTTCTGTCCAGCCCGCTGCGAGTCGGAGCGTGGCACCTGGCATTTGTCGTATTGGTGGGGAGTATTTCTGCACGAGGCGTGAATCGCGGCATCGAACTCGCCAACAAAATCCGCGCGCCGGGCCTGCTGATCCTGCTGCTCATTCTGGTCGCCTATGCACTCGTCACGGGGGACGTGTCGCGGGGTCTGGCCTTCGCGTTCGCTCCCGACTTCGGCCGGTTGTCGCCCAATGTGGTCCTTGCCGCCGTCGGCCAGGCGTTCTTTGCCACGGGGGTCGGCATGGGAATGATGCTGGCCTACGGCGCGTATGTGCCGCGCGGTGCGTCGCTCATCCGCGCAGCGCTGGTGATCAGCGGGTCGATCGTGCTCGTGTCGCTGCTCGCCACCTTGATGATCTTCCCGCTCGTGTATCGCTACGGGCTGAACCCGGCACAGGGAGCCGAACTCGTCTTCAACGTGTTGCCGACAGTGTTCTGGGAGATGCCGGGGGGACGCATGGTCGGCATCTTGTTCTTTCTTCTGCTCGTGCTCGCGGCGCTTACCCCCAGCCTCGCCGGCCTTGAACCCATGGTTGCGTGGCTGGTGCAGCGGCGCGGATTGAGCCGGTCACGAGCGGCGTTCGTTGCGGCAGCCGGCGTATGGGTGCTGGGAATCGGCAGCGTGCTGTCGTTCAATGCGTGGGCGCATTGGAGTCCGTTTGCCGGCATTGCACGGCTGCGCAACATGACGGTTTTCGATGTGCTCGACTTTGTTTCCTCGAACCTGATGCTGCCGATCGGCGCCCTCCTTACCTGCACCTTCATTGGCTGGCGGTTGCCGCGCAGCCTGGTGGATGGCGAATTGCCCGAGGAAACGGCGGGCGCCCGCCGCTTATTGGTGTTCCTGCTGCGCTACGTCTGCCCGCTCGGGATCGCGGCGATACTGGTCACGGTGTTCGCCTGACGGGGCGCGGGACGCTTGCACGCCCCGCGCCATTTACAGATCAGAATTTGTACTGTGCGCCGACCCCGATCGTGCGCGGCTGATTCGTCAGGTAACCCACGCGCGCGCTGCGGCCGCGCTCGTAGTCGAGTGCGAGGTGCGCGTTCGTGTCCCAGAGGTTGTTGAGGTAGCCCGCCACCTCCCAACGATCGGTCCTGACACCCGCGCGCAGATTGCCGAGCGAATACGCGGGAAGCCGCGCGTCGAAGGAAATCACGGTATTCGCCGGGACTCCCCCATACGGGATCAATCGAGCCGCATTCGGGTCGCCGGCGGTGTCGCCGATCTGGCCCCAGCCCGGTTGTTCATTCTCGAACTGCGAGTAGGAGGATCCGACGTATTGCACCGTGAACACGGAGAAGAAATCCTTCTTGTTTTGCAGCGGCAGCGTATAGCCAACGCTCGCGACCGCCTGAATCTGCGGCGCCGTCGGCAAGCGATTGCCGTCGGCAAGGCCGCCGATGACGGTGACGACGCCCGTGGCCGACGTCGACGTGACCGATCCCTTCAAGCTTGCATCCACCCAGGTTGCCGACAGCCCGAAGTCCCAGGTGGAGTTCGGACGAGCGAACAATTCCGCCTCGATGCCATGCGACTGCGCAGGCACGTTGAAGACGAGACGCGACGAACAGGTCCCGGCCGTCACGGTCGCCTGGAGATTTTGTATATCGGTGTAGAACGCCGACACGTTGAGGGTCACCGTGCGATCGAGGAAGCGGAACTTGCCGCCGATCTCGTAGTTCTTGCTGGTCTCGTCCTTCCACTTGCCCTGACCGCCGAACTCGATCTTGTCCTGCGCCGAGCACAGCGGCAGATTGATGGGATCGTTGATGCCGCCGAGGCGAAAGCCCTTCGAAAACTGGGCATTGAACTGAGTGTCCTCGTTGAGCTTGAAACTCAGAATGCCGCGCGGCGACACGCCGTCGGCGTCGACCTCGCCGGGCACGCCACCCGGGGGCGTCGGTGCCGAAAATACTCCGTTGAAGTTCAGTATGCGGTCTTCCTTATAGTGGTAGTAGCGCAGGCCGCCGGTCAGTCCCCATTGGTCCGTCATGTGCCACGTGGCCTCGCCGAACGCTGCGTACTGCTGCAGGTGGTAACTGATGTCGGAGTAGAAGGGGGTGTCGACCAGGCCGACCGGATTGGGGCCGAGCGGGAACCCCGCCGCCGCATTGAAGGAATCGTACCCCGGCGTGGGGAGATCCTGCCCATAGCGGCGGCCAACATGCTGGAAGAACCCACCCACCAGCCAATCGACCGTGTGCGTCCCGTTCGAGGCCAAGCGCAATTCTTCCGACGTCACGTTGAGGTGGGTGCGGTCATACAGCGGTGAGTTGGCCCGCACCTCCGGAATGCCGACATCAAAACTCACGCTGCCGGTCAACTGCGTCGCGTCGCGCAGCACAGTGACGTCGCGGTGGGTGTACGAGGTGATCGAGGTCAGCGTCGTGGGACCGAAATCGTATTCGACCTTGAGGTCGGCCAAATTGAAAGCGTCGTCGATACCCTCGCGTTGTTGCGTGTATTGCTGACGCTCGCCGATGCTGACTGCCGGCTGCGTCGTCTGGTACGGGTTGCCGAGAATATTGTAGGCATCCTCGCGCGGGTAGCCGTTGGTCTTCAGTTTCTGGTAGACGTAGCGCGGCGTGATGGACAGTTGATCAGTCGGCTTCCACAACATCGACAGTCTTACGCCTGCCCGATCGCCATCATTGACATCTTTCTTGATGCTGCCGTCCGGTTGGATCGAGTCGATGAAACCCGGCAGATGGTGCTCGTACACGACGAGCCGGGCGGCGGCGGTATCGCCCATCGGCAGATTGACCGCAAGGCGGCCGCTGGCGCCAACGCTGCCGCTCTTGGGCACTTCGACCGAGGCGTCAGCCACGCCCTCGAGGACGCCGAGCTTCGGCTGCGTCGTGATGTAGCGGACGGTTCCCGCTTCTGATCCGGCGCCGAACAGCGTTCCTTGGGGCCCACGCAGCACCTCGATGCGTTCGAGATCAAACATCTCCAGGTCGGGTGTGAACAGAGCCACCGAGATGGGCGATTCGTCCAGGTAAACGCCGACC
>DATLVV010000279.1:0-2047 GCA_035577165.1 Steroidobacteraceae bacterium
CCAGGAGATCGCCATGGTGTCGAGAACGCCGGCCGGCAGCGGATTGCCCATCGGGCTGATGCCGGGCGCCTTGCCGTCCGACCACGCCTCGAGGCAGACATTGAAGACGACCGCGATCTTCTTGTCCTGCGGCCACACCCAGTTCACCTGCTGCCTCATACGGTCCTGCGCTCCGATGGCCGCATGGTCATATCAGGGTCGGGCGGTGGAGCGCGAAGGGTGGGCAAAGGCGGCCCGGGCCTTGCCGCCAAAACTTGGCGCCCGTCCCGCCGTGCCCACGCGGTCAGAGCTTTTCGCGTGGGCACGGCGGAACGTGCACCGTGCCTTTGCGGCGACGTCTCGGCCGCCTTTGCCCACCCTTGTATTAGCGCGAGCTATTAGAATGGGAATCGTTCCGTGAGGAAAGGCCTGGCCCAGGTGGCCACCCGAGCCAGGCCGCCGATCGATCGGATCGATGCCCACCGGAGCCCGCAAGGGCTGACCTTCGTAGCAAGATCGCGATCGGCACTTCATCGGCACCCGGATGGTTGATGGAACCGAGGGTTCGCATACAAGGAAGGGTCGACGAAGATGGCTAAGCGTACCATGATTTGCGCCGGGATCGATACCGGCAAACGTAAGCTCGACGTTGCGCTCGATCGCGGTTCGCAGCGCCTGCAGGTGGACAATGCGCCTGCGGGACACCAAGCATTGTTGGATTGGCTGCGGCAGCATCGGGTCAGGCGGGTCGGGATCGAGGCGAGCGGCGGCTACGAACAGGCCATTGTAGCCGAGCTTCGGCGCCATGGGTTTGTTGTCATCGTGTTTCAGCCCGCACAGGTGCGGGCCTACGCGATGTTTCACTTGCAGCGTGCCAAGAACGACAAGATCGATGCCACCTTGATCGCAATCTGCACGGCGGCGGCCAAGAAGATCCATGCGCCCCCCGACCCGCGGCTGGCGCCGTTTGCTGAACATCTGACGATGATCGATCAGATCAGCGACGATATTGCCCGCTTCAAGAACCGGATCGAGACCTGCCGCGACGTTCGTATCCGGCAGGTCTGGAAAGAAGAGATTGCCCGCCTCAAAAAGCGCGAAAGAGCCGAGCTCAAGGCTGTGGCGGCGGCCATCCGCCAGCATCCTGACCTCGCCGAGCGGCTCGATCTGATCGAAAGCGTCGATGGCGTCGGGCTCAAGACCGCGGTTGCCATTTTGGTGCGCATGCCCGAGATCGGCCGCCTCAGCCGCGAGCAAGTCGCTGCGCTGGCAGGACTTGCTCCCTACGACGACGACAGCGGTGCGTATTCTGGCGCACGTCATATCGCCGGCGGACGCGAGCGGCTGCGCCACGCCGTCTACGCCGCATCCTTGCCGGCCTCGATGCGGTGGAATCTGCAGCTCATGGCGTTCTACAAACGACTGATCGCAGCCGGAAAGCTGCACAAAGTCGCTCTCGTGGCCTGTGCCAGGAAGCTGCTGATCTTCGTCAACACGGTGGTGGCCCGCGCAACCCCTTGGACAACCCATCAAGAGGCGCGCACGACCGCGCCTGCTTGACCAACCTTGAACCGTTTCTTTGTTCGACCGAAAAGGACCGTTTCTTCGTCCCGACCTGCCGTCGGCAGGACGCCGCGCGCAGCCACCGTCAAGGATGGCCGCCGCACGAACGCTTCCGCACGACCGGCCCTTCCAGGCCATCCTTGACGGTGGCGAGCACGGTGTCATGCTGGTGGTAGGTCGGGACGCCCCGCGCGATTTAATGGTTGCTACGGGCACCCGCATGCGGCCCACTTGGATGACACCGAACGAACCGCACATCACCCCCGAGCTCGTCGCCGAACACGGCCTCAAGCCCGACGAGTACGACCGCATTCTGAAGCTGATCGGCCGCGCGCCGAGCTTCACCGAGCTCGGCATTTTCTCGGCGATGTGGAACGAGCACTGCTCGTACAAATCCTCCAAGGTGCATCTTCGCACGCTGCCGACCACGGGCGCCTGCGTCATCCAGGGCCCGGGGGAGAACGCCGGCGTGATCGACATCGGCGACGGGCTCGCCTGCATCTTC
>DATLVV010000280.1:0-2262 GCA_035577165.1 Steroidobacteraceae bacterium
CAACGCGACCCCCTTCGAGGGCGGTGTTACCGCGGTACCGGCGGGTACGCCGCTCCCTGGAGCGTCAAAATGGTCGCTCGCGAACACCCTGACGTACACGTGGTCGAACGTGCCCTTGCAGCCCAACTTCCTGATATCGCATCGGTTCGTCTCTAGCGCCACGAGCGGCACGATCGGCCAGAACCTCGAACAGGGGAACTATCATCTGTTTGATTTCCGGGCTGCGGTTCCCATTCACAATTTCAAGATCACGGCGTTTGTGAGCAATATTGCCAACAAGCGAGGGGTCACCACCGCCCAGGAGCTATCGGCCAATCTCCTGGAGGACTTCCTCGTGAGGCCCCGGACCATCGGAATTACGCTCGACTATCGCCTCTAAAGCCGGCGCCCTCACCACACGCGCGCGCGGTTCTTTGGCGCAAGATAGAGGGCGTCCTCCGGGCTGATGCCAAACGCGGAGTACCAGCCATCGATATTGCGGACGACCCCATTGACGCGATATTTGCGATAGCTGTGCGGGTCGCTGACCGTCAGGCGCTTGATCTCCTCCGGCGTCGCTTTCCCCGCCCAGCCCTGTGCCCAGCCCAGGAATACGCGCTGATCGCCAGTGAGTCCGGCTAGCACCGGCGCCGGCTTGCCGTGAAGCGATTCGTGATAGGCATCGAGCGCGATCGAGAGGCCGCCGAGATCGGCGATGTTCTCGCCCATTGTCGATTGCGGATTGATATGGGCGCCGGGCACGGGTTCGTATCGCGCATATTGCGCACCGAGCGCGGCGGCGCGAGCCTCGAACGCCGCGGCATCCGCCGGCGCCCACCAATCGCGCAAGACGCCGTCTGCGTCGATATGGCGCCCCTCATCATCGAAGCCATGGGTCATCTCATGGCCGATCACCGCGCCCACTGCACCGTAGTTGATGGCGGGATCCGCTGCCGCATCGAAGATCGGCGCCTGAAGGATACCCGCGGGGAACACGATGTCGTTGAACGAACCCTGATAGGCATTGTTGGCCTGGGGCGCGAGCAGCCACTCGCTTCGATCGACGGGCCCGGTGCTGCGCTGGGCGACAAAAGCCCAGTCGTCGGCTGCGGCTGCGAGCACGTCGCCGATTAGATCGTCGCGCCGTATGGCGGCGCGGCTGTAGTCGCGCCAGCGGTTCGGATAGCCGACCTTGATCGACATCGCATCGAGTTTCTTGAGCGCCTCCGCCTTGGTCGCCGGCCCCATCCAGCTGTTCGCTTCCAGTCGGTGGCGGAACGCAGATTTCAACTCCGCGACCAGCGCAGTGATGGCCGCCTGGGTGTCGGGTGGAAAATATCGCCGCACGTAGAGCTGCCCGACTGCCCATTTCAGGGAGCCGAAGCAACTGTGCACGGCGTAGCTGCAATCCTCGCCGCCCACGACGGCAATACCGCGCTTCCAACGCGGAAGTTGCTGAGCCGCCCCTTGCAGAACACCATCTCTGAACGCAAAGCGCGCATCTGAAAACGCAGCGGACAGATAAGGCGCGGCATCGTCGGCGACTCGAAACGCCATCCAAGCCTTCAACACTTCAAGCGGTGTCTGCGCCACCACAGCGGAGATTTTTGGCAAAGCGGTGTTCTGCGTTGCGATCAGCGGGCGTTCGCCGCCTACCTGTGCCGCGGCGAGATAGTCGTGCCATGCAAAACCGGGCGCAAACGTCGCGAGTTGGGTCGGCGCGAGGGGGTTGTACTGTGTGGTGGGGTTGCGCTGTTCGACCGCTGTCCAACTGGCCTGCGCTATCGCGGTCTCGAAAGCCAGTACTGCTTGTGCGCTGGCCGCCGGCTTCGGCCACGTCATCAACGCAAGAAGTTTCGCTGCGTAGTCGCGATAGGCCGTGCGCTGAGCCTCGAAAGCGGGCTTGGTGTAGTACTCTGTGTCAGGCAATCCGAGTCCCGATTGCGACAGGTACACCGCATAGCGATCTGAATGCTTCAAGTCGACATCGATCGTGACGGCGAAGGGGCTGGGATAGAAGTCGACGGTGGAGCGGCCCATCAACGCAGCCAAGACCGCGGAGTCGGACGCATTGCGGATTGCAGAAAGCTCCGGTTCGATGGCGTGAACGCCCAAGTGATCGATCCGGTCCTCATCCATGAAGGCTGCGTAGAATGCTCCGACCTTCCCGCGAATATCGCCGGGCGCGGTCGACGCGGTCTTGGCTGCGTCGTCCAGGATGAGACGAAGATGTGCGTCAATCCGGTCTGTGATGTCCGACCGGCGGGACGCCACCGACTCATC
>DATLVV010000281.1:0-3156 GCA_035577165.1 Steroidobacteraceae bacterium
TAGCGCCAGGAGCGTGTCCCATCGTTCGTGCAAAGAGATACAGGCCGCCTTGATCGGCGAGCTTGCGGTAGCGGTTGCCGGGGACGGGTTTCGCGGCTTTGACGGCCTTGTCGGTGAGCATGTAACGGTATCCTTCAGGGCGGCGGTTTCGAGATACCGCCAAAGATACCGTCATGTGCGGGTGAATGTCAGCGAAACTATGCGAGACTCAATGAGTGAAAAAAAGGCTATTTTCTAGCTGTTTTCTGGGTTTCTGCGAAGGTCAGTGAAAGGCTGCGTAAGACGATCTAGGTATCGCGCGATCACGTCGATTTCGATGTTGACGCCGTCGTCCATCTTAAGTTCGCCAAGCGTGGTCGCCTGGTGCGTATGCGGAATGATGTTCACGTCGAACCGCCTGCCCTCGAGCTTGTTGACCGTCAGGCTCACGCCATTGATGCAAATCGAACCCTTCGGCGCGACGAAGCGCATCAGCGGCGCCGGCAATTCGAACTCCATGCGCCATGAACGCGCATCTTGAAGCAGCGCCGTGAGCTTGCCCACTGCATCGACATGCCCGCTCACCAAGTGGCCTCCCAGTGCGTCCCCGGCCCGCAGACTCGGCTCCAGGTTTACCCTCGATCCCGGGCGCAACGCGCCCAGCGTCGTTTTGTCCAGGGTTTCGCGCGAAACATCCGCATGGAAGCACGTGCCCGCCATGCGAGTCACCGTCAGACAGGCGCCCTGAACGCTGATGCTGTCGCCTATTGCGATGCGTCCCAGGTCGAGCGCTGCGGCATCGATGGCCAATTCCAGATCGCCGCCCTTTTCCGCCAGCGATGTCACACGGCCCGTCGCGACGATGATTCCGGTAAACATTATTGCGGCTTCTTCGGTGTGAGCGTGATGCGCAGATCGGTGCCGATGCGCCGTACGTCGCGATATTCAAACGTGGGCAGCGATCCCGGCGGACCGAGGCCGGTCACGTGCATCAACGGCGCCGCATCGGCGCCGAGAAGCGTCGGAGCGATGTACAGCACCAGCTCGTCCACGAGTTGCGAATGGACGAACGCGCCGGCCAGGCGCGGACCGCACTCGACCCAGAGTTCATTGATCTCGAGTTCGGTCAAACGATCGATGACCGCCCGCAGATCCAAGCCGCCCGCAGCCCGCGGCATGCGTTCGATTGTCGCGCCGCCGTGCGTTCGTGCCGGCGCATCCGGGGCGGCAAACACCAACACGCCCTCTCCGTGAAAGAATTTCGAGCTCGCCGCACAGGAGAGCATGGGATCGAGGAGCACGCGCCGCGGCTGCCTGATCCAAGACCCATAGTTCAAGCGCACATCGAGCCGCGGGTTGTCGACGCGCACCGTGCCCGCGCCGGTGAGAATGGCGCCGCTGCGGGCTCTGAACGTTTGTACGTCGGCTCGCGAGTCTTCGCTGCTGATCCACAATTGCCCGCCGGCCGCGGGTGCCGTGCGCGCATCGAGACTCATGGCCAGTTTGAGCCGCAGCCACGGACGGCCGCGCTCGAAGCGGGAGAAGAATCCCACGTTGAGCTCGCGCGACTCGGCCGCGAACAGCCCGGTCGACACGGCAATTGCGGCGGCCTGCAACCGCTCGATGCCGGCGCCGGCCACCTTGGGATTTGGGTCGACCGTGCAGCACACGACGCGCGCGACGCCGGCTTCAATCAGCGCATCGGCGCAAGGCGGCGTGCGTCCCGTATGGCTGCACGGCTCGAGCGTGACATAGACCGTGGCGCCCCGGGCCTGGGGACCCGCGGCGCGCAGCGCCAACACCTCGGCATGCGGCTCGCCGGCGCGAGCGTGCCACCCCTCGCCGATCACCCGCCCCTCGCGCACGATCACGCAACCGACGCGCGGATTCGGGTCCGTGGTGTACAAGCCGCGGGCGGCCAATTCCAAGGCCCGCGCCATGTGCGCCCGGTCGTGGGCCGCCATCGGGTCGGCTGGGGCTTGAACGGCGTGCGTCATTTGTCGCCGTCGCCCGATTCTTCGCCGAGCAGCGGCAATTGATCCTTGCTGGTTTCGCGGCGCCGGCGCTGACGGCGTAGTTGATCGATTTCGGTTCGGAAGGCCTCGATGTCTTGAAAGCTGCGATAGACCGACGCAAATCGCACATAGCCCACTTCATCCAGATGCCGCAGTTCCTCCATCACCATCTCGCCCACACTCCGCGAGGCAATTTCCCGCTCGCCGAGACTGCGCAGCTTGTGGCAGATTCTCGCCACCGCGGCCTCGATGGCATCGCGGCCCACGGGGCGCTTCTCCAGCGCCTTCTGCATTCCATGCAGCAGCTTGTTCTCATCGAAAGGTTCGCGGCTGCGATCGCCTTTGACGACGGTGGGCAGCAACAGCTCCGCCGTCTCGAAGGTCGTGAAGCGTTCGGCGCAAGTCAGACATTCGCGGCGCCGGCGGATCTGGCGCCCTTCGCCCGCGAGGCGCGAGTCGATGACCTTAGTCTCCGTATGACCGCAAAAAGGGCAATGCATGGGCGTTCAATCCAGCCATACACGGTTTAATCTAGCCATACACCGGAAATCGCCGGCATATTTTCACCACCTCGGCTCGCACGCGTTCGACTGCCCCTTCATCACCCATATGATCGAGCACATCGGCGATCCAACCGGTCAATTGCCGGATTTCGGCTTCCTTGAAGCCGCGAGTCGTCACGGCGGGCGTGCCGATACGAAGGCCGCTGCTGATGGCCGGAGGACGCGGATCATTGGGCACCGCGTTCTTGTTGACCGTGATGTGCGCGCGGCCGAGCGCCGCATCGGCATCTTTGCCGGTGATGTTCTTGTCGATGAGATCGAGCAGGAACAGGTGATTGTCGGTACCGCCGGACACGATCTTGTAGCCGCGCCGCTGCAACACCTCCGTCATGATGCGCGCATTGGCGACGACCTGCGCGGAATACACCTTGAATTCGGGCTGGAGAGCCTCGAGGAAGGCAACGGCCTTGGCGGCGATCACATGCATCAGCGGACCGCCCTGAGTGCCGGGGAATACCATGGAATTGAACTTCTTGGGCAGCTCAGGGTGCGGCCGCGCCAGAATCAACCCGCCGCGCGGGCCGCGCAGAGTCTTGTGCGTGGTCGTGGTCACCACATCGGCGAAAGGCACCGGGTTGGGATATAGCCCCGTGGCCACC
>DATLVV010000282.1:0-2291 GCA_035577165.1 Steroidobacteraceae bacterium
GCATCACGCTGCTGGACGACAAGGAGTATGCGCTCGATCCCGACTGCCTGGTCATCGCCGATGCGCACGGCGCGATCGGCTTGGCGGGCGTGATGGGCGGGCGCACAACCGCGATCGACGACTCGACTCATGACGTATTGCTGGAGTCGGCGCACTTTGCGCCGGAGGCGATCGCCGGGCGCGCACGGCGCCTCGGCTTGTTCACGGACGCTGCGCAACGATTCGAGCGAGGCGTGGATCCGAGCCTGCCGGCCATCGCCATCGAGCGCGCGACCGCGCTGCTGATGGACATCGTCGGAGGCGAACCGGGCCCGGTGCAGGTGACCCGCGCGGCGGCCGGCGCCGCGGCCGAGTCGGAACTGTGGCTGAGCTTACGCCGCGCGCGTCTCACGAAACTGCTCGGCGCGGCCGTTCCCGATGCCGAGGTTGCGGCAGTGCTGTCCGCGGTGAGCGATCGGGTGGAGGGCACTGCCGCGGGCTGGCGGGTGCACAGGCCGCCGCATCGATTCGACTTCAACATCGAGGAGGATTTGATCGAGGAAGTGGCGCGGCTGCGCGGCTTCGACAGCATCGGCGAGACTCATGCGGTCGCGCCTCAAGTGGCGGGGGAATCGACCGAGTCGCGGGTCGCGAACGATCGGCTGCTGAGCGCCATGGCCGATCGGGGTTATCGCGAGGTCATTACCTACAGCTTCGTTGATCCGCATTTACAACGGCAGCTATTCCCCGACACTCCGAGTTTGAAATTGGCGAATCCCATCTCCGCCGAGCTCGCCGACATGCGCGTGTCACTGTGGGTGGGGCTGGTTCAGGCCTGCCGCGAAAATTTGCGGCGCCAACAAACGCGCGTACGGCTGTTTGAGATGGGCAAGAAATTTCAGCTGCAGGGCACTGAACAAAACAGTGAGCTGCGAGAGATCGAAACTCTGGCGGGAATTGCCACGGGCGCCCGCTGGCCGGAGCAATGGGGTAGCGCGCGCGAAGCGCTAGATTTCTACGACGTGAAAGCCGATCTGCAAAGCATGCTCGCGCTGACGGCCGATGGTGCCGCCGTGCGTTTCGAGGCGCAAGATTTGGCATGCTTGCGGCCGGGACGCAGCGCCAGAATTTATCGTGGTGCGGCGGCGGTGGGCTGGCTGGGCGAACTCCATCCGCAGGCGGCAAAGGCACTGAATATGTCCACCACCGCATTTTTATTTGAGCTAGAAGTAGAGCTAGCATTCGTTGCTAAGTCATTGCAATTTAAAAAGATATCTAAGTTCCCGAGTGTGCGTCGAGATTTGGCCATTGTCCTCGATGAAGACGTGCCTCTCGCAGTATTGCAGGAAAATGTTAGTGTTAGCGCATCAGGTCTGTTGCACGAACTGCGGGTGTTCGATGTTTATCGCGGACCTGGCGTAGAATTTGGTCGAAAAAGTGTCGCTTTAGGCTTGATTTTACAGGACTCTTCCCGCACTCTTACTGACGTTGACGCAGATGCCGTGGTAACCGCTGTGGTTGCGCGGTTACGGGATGAATTGAGCGCCGCAATAAGAGATCAATAAGCATGGCAGCCCTGACTAAGGCAGAAATGGCCGAAGCCCTATTCGATCAATTAGGGCTGAACAAACGTGAAGCGCGTGAACTCGTGGACTTGTTTTTCGAGGAGATTCGCGCCGCGCTGTCGTCCGGCGAACAGGTCAAACTATCGGGGTTCGGCAATTTCGACTTGCGCGACAAGAATCGTCGCCCCGGGCGCAATCCAAAAACCGGCGAGGAAATTCCCATCAGCGCCCGTCGCGTTGTTACATTCCGTCCGGGCCAGAAATTGAAGGCCCGCGTCGAGGCGTATGCTGGAACCAAGCAACAATAGCGAACTACCGCCGATCCCGGGAAAGCGGTATTTCACCATCGGTGAAGTCAGCGACCTATGCGGCGTCAAACCGCATGTGCTGCGCTACTGGGAGCAGGAGTTTCCCCAGCTCAAGCCGGTCAAACGGCGCGGAAACCGCCGCTACTATCAGCGTCAGGACGTGCTGATCATTCGCCAGATCCGCAGTCTGCTGTATGAACAGGGCTTCACCATCGGCGGTGCACGAAACCGCCTCACCGGCGACGATGCGCAGGTGGATTTGAATCAGAGCCAGCAGTTGATTCATCAAATGCGGCTCGAACTCGAAGAGTTGATCAAAATTCTTCGCCGCTGAGGTCCAAGCGGCCTCATTCTCAAGGCCCATTTGGGCTATCATTCGGTCCCTCGGTCGGGGCGTGGCGCAGCCTGGTAGCGCACTTGCATGGGGTGCAAGGGGTCG
>DATLVV010000283.1:0-2534 GCA_035577165.1 Steroidobacteraceae bacterium
CGCAGGCTTGGATCCACAACAAGTGAGCATCCACACCCTGTATGCAGGCGGCAGCTTCGGTCGGCGCGCCAATGTGGGTTCCGACTACATCGTCGAGGCGGTGTCCATCGCCAAGGCCTACGGCGCCGACGGCACGCCGATCAAACTGCAGTGGACCCGCGAGGACGACATCCACGGCGGTCTCTATCGGCCGATGTACTTTCACAAGCTCGAGGCGGGCCTAAGCGCGGACGGCCATCTCACCGGCTGGCGGCATGTCATCGTCGGACAGTCGATCATGGCGGGGGGTCCTTTCGCCGTGATGATCAAGGACGGCATCGATCCCACCTCCGTCGAGGGCGCCGCCAACATCGCCTACGACATCCCCAACATTGCCGTCGACCTCGCCACCACCCAGACCGGCGTGCCGGTGCTGTGGTGGCGCGTGGTCGGAAGCTCGCATACGGCCTTTGCGGTGGAGGCCTTCATCGATGAGGTGGCTCACGCAGTGGGCGAAGATGCCTTCACCTTCCGGCGCAAGCTTCTCGACAAGCAGCCGCGCATGAAAGCCGTGCTCGAACTTGCCGCCGACAAGGCGGGCTGGAACACGCCGCTGCCGGCAGGCAAAGGGCGTGGCATTGCGGTTGCCGAGGCGTTCAAGTCCTATGTGGCGCAGGTCGCCGAGGTCAGCGTGGACAAGGACGGGCGGGTCAAGGTCGATCGCGTGGTGTGCGCGGTTGATTGCGGCACCGCCATCAATCCCGACATCATCGCCGCCCAGATGGAAGGCGGCATCGGATTCGGTCTCGGAGCCGTTCTCTATGGTGCGATCACGCTCAAGGACGGCAAGGTCGAGCAGGACAATTTCAACAGCTATCGGGTATTGCGCATCAACGAAATGCCCAAGGTGGAAGTGCACATCATGCCGTCGGCGGAACCGCCGACCGGCGTGGGGGAACCCGGCGTCGCGCCGGTGGGACCGGCCGTCGCCAATGCCATATTTGCGGCAACCGGCAAACGTCACCGCGTGCTGCCATTTTCCTCTAAGTCGGCCTAGCGCCTCGATGTAAGGGTTATTGGACCGGATTTCAGACCGCGTCGAACAGAATGACGCCACGGCCCTCGCGCCCACGGCTGAGGTCGGCAAACGCCTGCGGCGCCTCGTCGATCGAATAGGTGCGCGTGATCAGCTCGTCGAGCTTCAGACGGCCGCTGCGATACAGGCCGATCAAGCGCGGAAAGTCCTGGCTCGGACGCGCCGATCCAAAGAAACAGCCGGTCAAGGTCTTCTCGCTGAGCGCCACCTGCTGCGCGTTCAACGTGATCTGATCCTTCGCCGCGGCGACACCCACGATCACCGCCGTCCCACCGCGACGCAGTACCCCCCAGGCGAGTTCCGAGATTTGGCCCTTGCCAACGCAGTCGAAGGCATAATCCGCGCCGCTGCCGGTCAATTTGTACAAGGACTTGCCGACATTCTCCTGCCCCGTGACGTTGAACGTGTGGGTGGCGCCGAAGGTCCTTGCCAAGGCCAGTGTCGGCTCGCTGGTGTCGACCGCGACTATCATCGCAGCTCCCGCAATGGCGCAGCCTTGAATGGCGTTGAGTCCGACTCCGCCGCAGCCGAACACCACTGCCACGGAACCGGCCTCGACGCGTGCGGTGTTGACCGCCGCGCCGACCCCCGTCATGACGGCGCAGCCGATGAGCGCGGCCCGATCGAGCGGCATCTGGGCATCGATCTTGACCAGGTTGTCGCCGTGTACGGTCGCGAATTCGGCCATGACCCCGCAGCCGCAGAATACGTTGAGCGATTGGCCCGCGGCGTCGCGAGTGCGCAGCGTACCGTCCGGTAAGGTGTGCAGAGCCCGCAGCGATTGCACACACAGTTGCGGACGCCCCGTCTGACAATAGTGGCAGCGGCCGCACATGCTGACGAAGGAACTGATCACATGGTCCCCGACCGCGTAGCGGCTGACTCCCTCGCCGACGGCGGTTACCACCCCCGCCGCTTCATGTCCGAGCACCAAGGGCAGGGGATACGCAATCGTTCCATTGGTGGCCGACAGGTCGCTGTGGCACACCCCGCACGCGGCCAATCGTATGGTGGCCTCACCATGACGCGGGGCCTCGATGTCGATCTGTTCAACGACCGGCAGCTTGCCGAGCGAGCGCGCCACCACGGCTTTGCAGCGCAGGCTCATGGGCGCGTGAGCGCGGCATAACGCTGCAAGTGAGCATCGCTGTCGCCGAACATCAATTGCGCGGCGGTGAGCCGCTTGAACCAGTGACTGACTTTGAGCTCGTCCGTCATGCCCATGCCGCCGTGCAATTGCACCGCCTGCTGCCCCACGAAGCGGCAGGCCTGACCGACGACCGCCTTGGCGGCCGACAATGCGCGGCGCCGTTCGCCGATATCCTCGCCGGTGCAACGCAACGCCGCGAGGTAGCTCATCGAGCGCGCCTGTTCAAGGTGAATCAGCATGTCCGCGATCCGATGCTGCAATGCCTGGAAACGCCCGATGGGCTGTCCGAATTGTTGACGGATGCGCACG
>DATLVV010000284.1:0-2944 GCA_035577165.1 Steroidobacteraceae bacterium
CCCATCAGTATCCGCAATTCGTTCTCTCGCCTGGCTATTACTGGGATCACGGTATCGCCAAATTTCCGTTCGATGTGGGCTTCACCGTGCCCTTGAACGGCAACAAGGGAGAGATTGCCGAGGCGCGTGCCGGCCGCGAACTCGCCGCGCAGCGCATGTTGGCCCTGCAAGCCGACATTTACGGCGAAATTGTCGCCGCCGAGCGCGCCGAGCACATTGCCCGCGCGAGCGCCGATGCGGCTGACCGGCAGCTGGAGGCTGCGCGGCGCCAGCAGCACTCGGTGGATCTTGGGTTCAAGTTGGGCGAAGCGGATGTTCAAGAGCAACTCGGCGCGGACATCATCGCCATGCGGGCGGAACTCGAGGTCGTGCAAATGCGTGCTCAATTGCAGGATTCGCGCAACAATCTCGAGAACGTGCTCCACGTGCCCTTGTCGGGACCGGAACTTGCCCTGGCGAACTCCGCGCCGTCAATCGTGTCCGGAGCAGGTTCGTGATTGGAGCGCGGCGAATGCTGCTGGTCGCCTGTTGGACGATGGTTGCTGCTGCGGCGATCGCAGGCGACGACGATGACAAGGCCGTCAATGCGAACAGACAAGCCGCGCATCCGGGACTCACCGGCGAACAGCAACGCGCGGTCGGCGTCATCGTGGCGCATCCACAGCCTGCGAAGGCGCCGGAGCGAATCGAGGCCCTGGGCTTGGTGCTGGATGCGGCGGCGCTGATTGCCGACTCGGGCGAATCGACCGCTGCAGTCGCCGCGGAACATTCAGCGTCGGCCGAGTTGGCGCGTTTGCGCGCGCTGCGAGAAGGCGGGGCGGGCGCTTCGCTCAAGATGATCGACGCAGCGCAAGCGGATCAGGCCAGGGCACAGGCGCAGGCGCAAGCCGCGGAGGCGCGCTTTGCCTCGCGTTGGGGGCCGATGGCCACTCTGCCCGCCTCAGCACGGCAGAAGCTGATCGAGGCGTCGGCGAGAGGGGGTAGTGTACTGCTGCGCGCGGAGCTGCCGGGCCGGCACACGGTGGGCGTTCTCCCGGCCAGGGCCGTGGTGGACGTCGACGGGATTGAAGTGCCTGGCCGGGTGCTTGGATTGCTGCGCGAGAGCAGTGAACAACAGGGTGTCGGGCTGTTGATCGAGGTGCCGAATGCACCCGCCGGTTTGGGACCCGGCGCGCGCATCCCGGTGGCGCTGCTGACGGCGGACCGCCAAGGACTGCTGCTGCCGCGCGACGCGCTGCTCTACGACGACCGCGGCGCCTATGTTTACAAGCAATTGACCAAGAAATCGGACGCTGACAAGGCACTATATGCGGCAGTGAGGGTGAATCTGCTGCTCCCTCTTGGGGATGGTTGGCTGGTCGAAGGCGTCGATGACGATGACAACATCGTGGTGCACGGTGCGGGTGTCCTGTGGTCGCTGCAGGGGGTGGGTGCTCAGCAGCATGATGACGACGACGACGACTAGGACCCAACGCGATGCTTGCCGCCATCGTTCGCGCCTCCCTGCGCAATCCGCGCATCGTGACCGCGCTCACCTGTCTGATCGCTGCGCTCGGCCTCGCTGCAGTGCTGGCGGCACGTTTCGACGTTTTTCCCGACTTCGCTCCTCCGCACGTGCTGGTGCAAACCGAGGCGCCCGGGCTTGACGCGACCCAGGTCGAAGCGCTGGTCACACGGCCATTGGAAGGCTTGTTGGCCGGTACCGAAAACGTCAAGACGGTGCGATCCACTTCCAGCCAGGGCCTCTCAGCAATCCAAGTGGTGTTCGATCGCGGCGGCGACCCCTATCGCCAGCGTCAAGTCGTCACCGAGCGATTGGCCGAATTCGCCGGCATGCTGCCGCCGGGCGTGGGAGCGCCGCTGCTGTCGCCCTTGAGTTCGTCGATGGAATATCTGGTGCATTTCGGCTACACCAGCGATCGTCTCTCGCCCATGGAATTGCGCGATGTAGTGCAGTGGATGGTCAAGCCGCAAATTCTCGCTGTTCCCGGCGTGGCGCAGGCGCAAGTTTTCGGCGGCGAGGTGCGCGAGCGGCAGATTGAAGTCGATACGGCGCGGCTCGCGGCCGCCGGGCTCGATCTGGAGGATGTCTTGGCGGCCGCCAAGCGCGCAACCGGCCTCATCGGCGGAGGCTATCTGGAAACGCCGACGCAGCGCATTGTAATCCAGGCCCAGGCTCCCGGCGCCACACTCGCGGCGTTGGGGCAGGCGGTGGTTGGCACGCGTGCCGGTCAGCCGGTGCGCCTCAAGGATGTCGCTACGTTGCGCGAAGGCGCCGAACCGCGCTTCGGCGATGCTTTGATCGCCGGCAAACCGGGCATCCTCATCGAAACGTCGACGCAGTTCGGCGCCAACACTCTCGAAGTCACGCGCGCGCTCGAGTCGCGGCTGGATGCGCTGGCGCCGGCGCTGGCCAGGCAGGGAGTGCAATACCATCCGGCGCTGCTGCGACCCGCAAGTTTCATCGAAAGCGCGATCGACAAATTGCGGAACTCGCTGCTCATCGGCGCGGTCCTCGTGGTCGCACTATTGCTGCTCACCTTGCGCGACTGGCGCGGCGCATTGGTCTCCTTCAGCGCGATCCCGCTCGCTCTGCTGACGACGGTGTGGATTCTCGAGGCGTTCGGGTTGAGCCTCAACACCATGACTCTCGGCGGTCTGGTGGTCGCGCTCGGCGTGGTGGTGGATGATGCCGTCATCGACGTGGAGAACATACTGCGCCGCCGCCGCAGCGCGGACCGGCGTGCGGACATCGGCGAGTTGTTCCTCGGCGCGTCCCTGGAGGTGCGCCGGCCGGTGTTCTATGCGACCGCCGCGGTGGCGGTGGCGTTTTTGCCCATATTGACCATGTCGGGATTGCAAGGCGCATTTTTCCGCCCTCTGTCGATTGCATTCCTGCTCGCGGTGGGCCTCTCGTTGCTGGTCGCCATGAGCGCAACCCCGG
>DATLVV010000285.1:0-12885 GCA_035577165.1 Steroidobacteraceae bacterium
TGCCCTCGAGCACCACGCCGACGTCGAGATCGCGAGTAGGTGGCTCATGCAGGGCGGCGCCGATGATGTCGGCAGCATTCACCTGTCCGTCGAGCGTGATGCGCAAGGTGTTGACGATGGCATGCGCCAATTCATCCTGGAGCGCGAACAAGTCGCCGAACTCGCGATCGTAGTTTTGCGACCACAAGTGAAAGCCGTTGTGACCATCGATCAATTGCGCGGTCACACGGATGCGTTCGCCCGCGCTGCGAACGCTGCCCTCGAGCACCACGCCGACGTCGAGGTCGCGGGCGATTTGCCGCACGTCCATGTTGCGTCCCTTGTAAGCGAACGACGAAGTGCGCGAAGGAACCTTGAGGCCTGGAATTCGCGCCAACCGGTGCAGCAGTTCTTCCGACATGCCGTCGCCGAAATATTCCTTGGACGGGTCGCCGGTGAGATTGGCGAACGGCAGTACGGCGATCGACTTGCGCTGCGCGGCCGTCGCCGCCGCGGCGGGGGCCGGCGCGGCAGGGGCCGAGGTGACGGTGGTCGGCGCGGCGGGCTCGCTGCGCCCCGCGTGGCTGACCACCCGAACGTCGGCCACGAAGCGATAACCGCGGCCGGGTTCGGTGACGATGAAACGGTGCTGGCTCGGGCTTTCACCGAGAGCCCGCCGGATGACGGAAATATTCTGATTGAGACTGTTCTCTTCGACGATGACATTGGGCCAGACGGCCTTCATCAAGGTGCTCTTGTCCAAGAGCTCGCCGCGCCGCTCCACGAAGTAGAGCAACGTCTCGAAGGCCTTGGGCGGCAGTGGAATGGGCCGTCCATCCGCGCCGGCAGACAGCAGGCGTTGCTGGATATCGAGCCGGAACTCACTGAATTCGTAGAACATTTTTGCCGCTGGCTGCGTCATTAGGTTTCGTCAGGAGAATTCAGGAATCATCAGGCCGGCGCCAAAGCTTCTTCAGAGCCGCGGGGAGATTCTACCCCCCAGAGCGGAGGCAACAATATCTCCTCCGCAAGATTCAACCAACTCGAGGGACGCACCATGAATACTTTCAACGGCACTACCTGGGATTCGACCAGCGACATCTATCAGCTCGGCTTGATGGCGGCCACCTCGCCTGATTTTGCCGACACGATGATCCGGATGCTGTTGCAGGCCGAAACGGACGGCGCGGCATCGCCGGCAACGGCGGAGCCCGCAACGCCGGCGGCCGCGTAAGGACATGGGTTCAACGAACGAATGCTGCATCCCGCAGCAGCGTGCGGCAAAGATCCAGGAATTCCGCGGTCGGCGCCGTGCTGAAGACCATCTCGATACGGCTGTCGCGCCGGTATGAGCTGTCTTCGCCGGAGAGTCCACGTCCATGGCTTTGAATCAACCACGAGGGTCCCGGCCCCGTGCGCAGCACCGCTTTCAGGCGGCAGCGTCCCGGGTAGGCGTCCAGCAGCCAGCTCAGCCGGGGTTCGATGATGGTTCGAGAGAAGACGAGTTCGCGCGGCAATATCCAATTGACCGCCCACAGGCCCAGCTGCTGCACCTGCGTTTCGCTGCCGACCAGGCCGGCGATGGCGAATGTAGCCGTGACCGGCGGCGCGGCCGCGAGGTCGCGGAGCAGTGAAAAACCCGCAGCCCGTGTGAAATGCCGCAGTGACTCGGGCGGCAATTCGCCGTTGAGACAGCTTCCCACATAGCCCTTGACGGGATATTGGGCCGCGGCGATTTCGGCGAAGGCCTGCCGTTCCGCCTCGCCCGCCAGGTCCGGTTTCGACAGCAGCAACACGTCGGCCGACTGGATTTGCGACCACTCGCTCGCCGCGCGCGACCTGAAGATGCGGGCAGCGTCGAGCGCGTCCACGAGGCAAATCACGCTGTCCAGTACGAGGGCCCGTTGAGTTTCGTACTGCGCCAGGGTGTCGACAATCTCTGCGGCGTGGCCGGCGCCGCTCGGTTCAATGAGCAATCGAACCGGCTTGAAATTCCGCAATATGTCCCGCAGCTGTTTATTGAACTCCAGCTCTCCCACGCAGCACAAACATCCAGTCGCGACGAGGCGCACGTCGAATTGTCCGCGGGCGGCCTCGGCGACACTGAGCGCATCGAGACCGGCATCCGTAAACTCGTTGAGAACGACCATCCACGGTTCCTGTTCGGGCTTGTTGGCCATCAAACGACGAATGGCCGTGGTCTTGCCCGACCCGAAGCTGCCGGTTATGACATGCGCATGTGTCATGCGTGCGCCACTATCGTGCAACGCGAGTGGCGGATGCTCGGGAAGATGGCGTCGAGGGGATTCATATTGGTTATTAGTGTTGTAATTTCAGGTATTTAGCCCGGTGGCACACATGTTGCTACTATATCCAGGTAATGTGCTTTTGAGACCCCATGCGCTTGCCGTCGCTTAAATTTTTGAAGACCTTTCAGGTCGCGGCCAAGCTGCAAAGCTTCAAGGCCGCCGCCGAAGAATTGTTCGTCACGCCTTCCGCCGTGAGCCACCAAATCAAGGCGCTCGAGGAGCAGCTCGGGGTCGCCTTGTTCGAACGCGGCGTGCGCACGCTCAAGCTGACCGATGCCGGGGCGCACTACCTCGAGCACATCAGCGACATATTCGCCAAGCTCGAATCCGTCACCGAGCAGCTGCAGGTCCGCTATGGCCGCACCATCATCCGCCTGAATGTGCCGCCGTTCTTCGCCAATGAATTGCTGCTGCCGCGCCTGGCGACCTTTTCCCAGGCCCGCGAAGAAACCGATATCCGCATCGAGACCGCGTTTTCCGCGCCGAAGACCCACCCGCCGGAGGCCGACCTGTCCATCGTGGTCGGATCCGGGCCCTGGGAAGGACTCACCGTGCACGAGCTGTTCGCGCAGACCTTCATCGCCGCCTGTTCACCGGCGTTCCTGCTCGAGAATCCAATCCAGGACTACGGCGATTTGCACGGCAAAACCTTGCTGGTGCATGAAGAGCGCCGCGATGCCTGGGAACGCTGGGCGGCTGGTTTGGGAATCGAGCCCATCAAGCCCAATCGACTGGTGCGTCTCGACACCATGTCGGCGGTGGTGCTGGCTGCGGAGCAGGGCGTCGGCATTGCGCTGGTGCCGTCGCGCCTGAGCGCGGATCGCTTCGCCGCCGGCGGTCTGGTGAAATTATTCAGTGCCGAACTCTGCACCAATGAGAGCTACTACCTGCTGCACCGGCCCGAGGACCGCACGCGCGAGGACCTGCAAGAGCTGACCCGGTGGATACTCAGCAAGTGCCGGGTTGCTTGAGCGCCGCCCTCGAACTGGTCGTGGCGGTGGCGGAAAACGATGTCATCGGCCGCGGCAATCAGCTGCCATGGCATCTGCCTGCGGATCTGCGGCATTTCAAAGCGCTGACCTTGGGCAAGCCGGTGCTGATGGGGCGCAAAACCTTTGAATCCATCGGCAAGGCGCTGCCCGGCCGGTTGAACATCGTCATGAGCCGTTCGGCAGGATTCTCGCCGCTCGATTGCGTGGTCGTGAAAACCCTCGATGACGCGCGCCTGGCCGCGGGCATGCAGCCCGAGTTGATGGTGATCGGTGGATCGGAACTGTATCGGCAATGCCTGCCGTTCGCGAGGCGTATTCACTTGACGTTGATTCACACCCGGATCGAGGACGGCGACACGTTGTTCGCCGGCTGGCGCGGAGCCGAATGGCAGGCCACTGCGCGCGAACGCCACGAAGCGGACGAAAAGAATCTGTATGCCTACAGTTTCATCACCCTCGATCGACGCGGGCCGCACTTGGGTTGATGGCAGGGAGCCGGGTCAGGATTTCATGCTTCGCGCGCTCGTAGTCGACGTCCTCGAGGCCGGCAACCGGACCTGCGGTCAATTCGCTCAATAGCTGCGCCTGGATGGCCCCGCGCTCGAGCGCGGTGCGGTAGGGGATTTCGTGGTGAAACATCACCATCGAGTAGCGCGGAATGAAGTGCTGCGGGAAGCGTCGCTCGAGTTCCAGTGACAGTGTCTGCTGCAGCTGAAACTGTGGATCCGCGACGCGTTCGCGCATTTCCAGGTAGTTGTCGAGCGCCATGACGGCAATCGCATCGGTATTGGATTTGCGCAACGCCTCGAATTCCGCGAAGACATCATCCCAGGAGGAGTGCCGGCCGACGCAGGCGTCGAATTCCACGCAATCCTCGAAGCAGCAATTCATACCCTGGCCGTGGAACGGCACCATGGCGTGCGCCGAGTCGCCGATCAACGCCGCCATGCCTGCATGGGACCACGGCTGCGCTTCCACGGTGCCCAGGAATCCGACCGGGTGCTCCTGGAATTCGGCGATGCAATCGGGCATCAATGCGCGGGCGTCCGGAAAATTGCTGCAGAGAAATTGTTCGATGTCGGCCTCCCGCCTGAGGCTCTGGAAGCTGTGCTCTCCTTCCTTGGCCAGGAACAGAGTGGCGGTGAAACTGCCGTCGCTGTTGGGCAGTGCGATCAGCATCCGGTTGCCCCGCGGCCAGATGTGCAGAGCGTCGGCCGCCATGGTGTGGCGACCGGCCGCATCGGCGGGGATGGACAACTCCTTGTAGCCGTGCTCGAGATCGATCTCACGCGCTTCGATCAAGTCCAGCGAGTTCATGCGCCGGCGCAGCGATGAGCCGGCGCCATCGGCGGCCAACAACGGCTCCATCGGTACGCTGATTAGACGGTCATGGCGTAAATCGCGCAGCAGCGCCATTCCCTCATCGAAATCGGCCGCTTCGAACCGATGTTCGAAGTGCATGGTCACCCCGGGGTGTCGAGCCGCAACCTCGAGCAAGGTTTGGTTGAGTCCGTGCCGCGAGATCGAAAAAATGATTTCATTGGGCCGCCGGCCGTAGGGCTGAAGCGAGGTGCCACCCCCCCGGTCATGAATGAGCCGGCCGCGCATGGGCAACAGCGCTGCGCGCACATCCTGGAATACGCCGGCGAGCTGCAGCGCGTGAATGCCGCGATCGGCGAGCGCCAGATTGATGGACCGGCCCGACGCACTGGGGTGCTGACGCGGGTCGGGACGACTCTCGTACAGTTCGACCCGGTGTCCCCGGCGCTGCATGAGGAGCGCCAGCAGCGCGCCCGTGGGGCCCGCCCCCACGATGCGAATCACACCTCGATTCAGGCTCACCGCCGCAGTGCCTGCGATAGTGCTTCGACCGCGGCGAACACATCCTGGTATGAGTTATAGAGCGGCGTCGGCGCGAGCCGCAGGATATCGGGCTCGCGCCAATCCCCGACCACCCCGGCCGCCGTAAGCAGGTCATGGCAGTGTTTGGCAGCGGCGTGCGATCGGCCGATCCGCAAACTCAGTTGGCAGCCGCGCGCCTCCGGCGCATGCGGCGTGATGCAGTCGACCAGGCCCGGCAGCCGCTGCTCGACGAGGTGCTGCAAGTAGCCGGTCAATGCAATCGACTTCTGGCGCATCCGCTCGAAGCCGGCTTGCTGAATGGTGGCCAGGGACGCCAATAGCGGCGCCATGGACAACACCGAAGGATTGCTGATCTGCCAACCCTGGGCGCCGGCGATCGGTCTGAACTCGGGACCCATTTGAAATCGGCTTGCCGCCTCATGTCCCCACCAGCCGGTAAATCTCGGCAGTCCGGCGCTGCGCTCATGCCGTTCATGCACGAAGCAGCCGCCGACAGCGCCCGGTCCCGCATTGAGATATTTGTAGCTGCACCAAACCGCGAAGTCGGCACCCCAATCGTGCAGTTTCAGCGGCGTGTTGCCGATGGCGTGCGCGACATCCACGCCCACCGCCGCGCCGGCGCGGCGCGCGGCGGCGATCAGCGGCGCCAGTTCCATGGCCTGTCCCGTGAGATATTGAACGCCGGGCAGCACAACCAAGGCCAGGCCGGCCGCTTCTTGCTCGATGCGATCAGCCACATCTTCGGTTCGCAAGGTTCTCTCGCCGGGGCGCGGCTCGATCTCGATCAAGTGTTCCGCCGCGTCCAAGCCATGGAAGGCGAGCTGCGATACGATTGCGTAGCGATCCGAAGGGAATGCGGATTTCTCGATCAGAATGCGGTTGCGCCGTTGGTCGGGGCGGAAAAAGCTCACCATCATCAAATGCAGGTTCACCGTCAGCGAATTCATGGCGACGACTTCGCTGTCGAGCGCACCGGCCAAGCCGGCGAGCGGCGCCGTCGCCTGCGCGTGGTATTCGATCCATGGCCGGCCGGCCGCGTGATGACCGAGCACTCCCAATCGTTGCCAATCCTCGAGTTCCTGTTCGACATACTGCCCGGCAGATTTGGGCTGCAGCCCCAAGGAGTGCCCGCAAAGGTAGACCAGCCGCCGGCCCGGCGGGTCCTCCGGGTGATGGAACTGGGCGGCGAAACCCGCCAAGGGATCGCGTGCATCTCGTGCCAGCGCGTCTGCCAGCGAGTCGGCTGCATCAGGCGCCCGTTCGCGCGTCACTGGCCCGGAGCCTGCATGACGTTGCCGCAGGCACTGCAGGTGCGATGCGCAATGCTGGAATAGAACCGGGCAAAAATCTCCGGCAGCTGCGTTTCAATATCGCGCACGGCCACGCGTTCCAGATACAGGCAATGTCCGCAGCGCTCGCAGTACCAGGAAAAGCCATCCAATTCCGCCGGACTGCGGCGCCGCTCGACCACGATGCCGACGCTTCCCGCCGGGCGCTGCGGCGAATGAGGCACTTCGGGCGGCAGCAGAAACACCTCGCCTTCGCGGATCGGCACATCGGTCAAGCGACCGTCTTGCACCGTCCGGAGCACCATGTCTCCCTCCACCTGGTAGAAAAATTCCTCGCTCGGATCGTGATGAAAGTCGGCGCGCGCATTGGGGCCGCCGACCGCCATGACGATGAAATCGCTGTCCCGAAACAGCAGCTTGTTGCCGACCGGCGGCTTGAGCAGATGCCGATTTTCGTCGATCCATCGATGCAGGTTGAAGGGGGGCGCGGCTCGCATCGGCTCATTATAGCGGCGCCGTGAAACTTCGCCGCCATTGACCTACTCCAAGGAGTCGGAGGTCGGAAATGCGGAATGTGTGGCTGCTCGCTTGGATGGGCTTGACGTGTGCGGCGCCGGCCTGGCCTGCGAATACCGCCGGAATCCCGGTTCCGGCGGTCTGGAAGGAGCAGCACCTAAATTTCGTCTACATGGGCCGCACTTCGCGCTATTCCTGCGACGGGCTGCGCGACAAGGTACGGGCCATGCTGCTCGACCTGGGGGCGCGGCGCGACATTCGCATTTCGGCAATCGGCTGCGAGGGTTCTTCGGACCCGAGCTTGAACATCGTGGTTTCCACGCCGGCGCTGCCCGACGCGGCGGCCAAGCCGCTGCACGCCGGCGATCTGGCGGCCGTCGACGCCCGTTTCGAGACCTTCACCATCACCAGCGATCCGTTTCGCAACATGGGAATCGCGGACTGCGAGTTGGTCGAAGAGTTTGCGCGCCAGATCCTGCCGAAACTCGTGACCCGCGATCTGCAGCAAGACATCACCTGCGTGCCGTTTCAGCAGAGCGGCAGCCGGTTCCTGGTTCGCGGACAGATATTGCGGACCTTGCCCTAGGCCCTAGGAGTCGGCGTGACTGGCGAGGACCGCGCAGCCCACCTGCACCGGCGGCGCCCCCGGCAGGTCCAGCCGCAATGCAGTCAGGGTGCCTCCCCAGACACATCCGGTATCGAGGCCGGTGACGCCGGCCTCGTTGAAAAAACCCAGCGTCGACCAGTGACCGAAAATGATGCGGGGTCCGCGCCACCCGGCTCCGGGTGCCTCAAACCACGGAATCAACTGAGGCGGTTGATTCTTCTTGGGTGATCCCTTGGCGCGCAGCATCAAGCGGCCGTCGGCGTCGACGTAGCGCAGGCGCGTGAAGCAATTGACGATGAAGCGAAGGCGTGCCTCGCCTTGCAGGGAATCGTCCCAGCGGTCCGGCTCGTCGCCGTAGAGCCGCTCGAATAGCCGCTCAGGATCGCGTTGCAGAACGCTCTCGACTTCGCGCGCACAGCGCCGCGCCAACGGCAGACTCCACTGCGGCGCCAGCCCCGCGTGCAGCATGCACGCGTTCAAGCCGCGGTCCTCGTGGAGCAGCGGCCGGCCCGCGAGCCACTCGAGCAAGCCATCGCGGTCGCGCGCAGCCAAGATCTCGTCCAGAGTATCGCCCCTGCGGACAGGGGCGGATCCGAAGGCGACGGCCAGCAGGTGTAGATCGTGATTTCCGAGCGTGACCGTTGCCGCATCGCCGAGCGCGCGTATTCGCCGCAACACTCCGAGCGAGTCAGGCCCGCGATTGACCAGATCGCCGACGAACCAGAGACGATCGCGATCCGGCGAAAAATGCACTGCCCGGAGCAGTGCGCCGAGTTCTTCGTTGCATCCTTGCACGTCGCCGATTGCGTACAGCGCCACGATGAGATCCTAGGACCCAAGTCCTAGTGCAGCACTCCGGGCATCGCCAGCCTGAAGGGCGCAATCGTCGCATCGAATTGCTGTCCATCATCGGCCACCAGTTGGTAGCTTCCGTGCATGGTCCCCACCGGTGTTTCGATCACGGTACCGCTCGAGTAGCGGAACCCCTGCCCGGGCTTCAGGTACGGCTGCTCGCCCACCACGCCGTCGCCGCGCATCTCTTTCACGTTGCCGTTTGCATCCGTGATGATCCAATGGCGCGTCAGCAAGCGCGCCGGAACTTGACCCTCGTTGCGTATGGTGATGGTGTATGAGAATACGAAGCGCTTGTCGTGCGGATCGGACTGCTCCTCGATGTACGAAGTCTCAACCTCAACCCGGATTCTGGGGTGAGTGATCACTTCAAGCGGACCGCCAACACGTCGCAATGAGCGGCGTGCAGCACGGTGTCTTCCGTAAAATTCACCAGGATGGCCAGCCCGTGGCGCTCACGGCTGCCGAGCACGATCAAATCCGCCTGCTCTTCATCCGCGACCCGCAAAATTCCCGCCTTGGTGTTGCCGACCTCCACCCGCGCGAGCGTGCCGGGCAGCGCCAATCGCGCGACCAGATCGCTGAGTTTTTCACGCGCTCGCTTGATCAATTCGTCCTCGATTTGCGCCGTCGGCATCAATGATTCGCCCAGCGGCTCGACCGGCACGAACTCGACGACGTGCAACGCAACCATGGACGCATTCGAGTACGCCGCGAGATTGCGCGCGGCAATGGCGACCTGTTCGCTGTCCTCCGACAGATCCAGCAGCACCAAAAGCTTCTTATAGCCGCCCATGCAAGTTCAAGTATAGCCGACCCGTCACGCTCGCGGTCACGGGGAATTCTCGGGCAGGCTCCTGGAGTAATGGGCCGCCAGCAAGCCGAATTGGGCCGGCGCGAGCGTTTCGGGGCGCAATTGTGGATCGATGCCGCAGGACTCTATGTCCTCTGCGCCGAGCAAGCCCTTCAGCGAATTGCGCAAGGTTTTGCGCCGGTGCGAGAACGCCGCCGTCACCAGTGTTCGCAGCACGCCGTCGCGGCCCATCTCGAAGCGCGGATTCTCGGTGGGCCGCAGGCGCACCACGGCGGACCAGACTTTGGGACGCGGCTGGAATGCACCGGGACCGACATCGAACAGCGCTTCGACCTCGGCGACGGCCGCGAGCATGATGGTCAGGCGTCCATAGTCCTTGGTTCCAGGCTGTGCGGCCATTCGATCCACGACTTCCTTCTGCAGCATGAAATACATGTCTGCGATGGCGGCGCGCTGGGTCAGCAGGCGAAACAACAGCGGAGTGGAAATGTTGTACGGTAGGTTGCCGATCACGCGCAGCGGCGGCCCCGTGCCGCGCAATTGCGCGAAATCGGTCTGCAGCACGTTCTCGACGTGCACCCGGAGTCCGTCTCTGGCGCGGGGATCGGCTTGCAGTGCCGCGGCCAGATCGCGATCGATCTCGATCACGTCCAAGCGCCGGGCGCGCTCGAGCAGTCCCCAGGTCAGCGCGCCGCGCCCGGGCCCGACTTCGACCAGCCGCTCAGAGGCTCGGGGCGCGACCACGTCGATGATGCGGCGGATGACTGCAGGATCATGCAGAAAATGCTGGCCGAAGCGCTTACGAACGGGCATGGACGGAAAGCGCCGCGATGTCGATGGCCAGCGACAGCGCGGCCCGCAAGCTGCCGGTATCCGCCTTGCCGCTTCGCGCCAGGCTCAACGCCGTTCCGTGATCGACGCTGGTGCGCAGAATCGGCAACCCCAGGGTGACATTCACGCCATTGCCGAAGCCCGAGTGCTTGATCACCGGCAGGCCCTGATCGTGGTACATCGCGACGATGACGTCGGCGCCTTGCAGGAATCGCGGGGTAAATGCCGTATCCGCCGGCACGGGCCCCTGGATGTTCAGGCCCTCCGCCTGCAGTTCGAGAATCACCGGTTGTATGACGTCGATTTCCTCGCGGCCCAAGTGTCCGGACTCGCCCGCGTGCGGATTGAGTCCGAGCACCGCAATTCTCGGCTTGGCCAGGGAGAAATTTCGCTCCAAGTCCATGTTGACGATGCGCAGGGTGGCACGCAGGCGCTCGCGAGTGATGGCGCGCGGCACCTCGGCAAGCGCCAGATGAGTCGTGACCAACGCCACCCGAAGATCGCCGCTCACCAGCAGCATGACCGGCATTGCCGCGCGGGTCCGCATCGCGAGATATTCCGTGTGGCCGCTGAACGCATAGCCGGCGTCCATCAAGGTGCTCTTTTGCACCGGCGCCGTCACCATGGCCGCAAATTCACCGTTCATGCATCCGTCGCAGGCGCGGTCCAGCATGGCGATGACGTACGCAGCATTGCGCGCGTCGGGGTGTCCCGCGATGACCGCCCGCGTGGCCGGAATATTCAAGACTTTGAGAGTGCCCGCGCGGTGCGCGGCCGGCGCTCTCGACGGGTCATAGCGTTCGAGAGCCAGCGGCAGTTTCAACGCATTGGCCGTGGCGGAGAGCAATTCGGCGTCGGCCGCCACCACGATATCGGCAGCCCAAGCGGATTGCGCCAGGGCGACGCAGGCGTCCGGACCTATCCCTGCAGGTTCACCCGACGTGATGACGATTCGAGGTACGTACACTACATCTTGATTTCGACGAATGCCTCGTCGCGTAACCGGCGCAGCCACAGCTCGGTTTCCTCGTCCGCTTTACTCTCGCGGATGGCGGCGAAGGCGCGTTGTCGGCGCACGTCATCAGTGCTGTCATAGGTGCGGGTGCCCAACATCTGCACGATATGCCAGCCGTATCGGCTCTTGAACGGTTCGCTGATTTCGTTGGCCTTGAGGTCGGCGATGGCCTTGTCGAATTCCGGCACGAACGTGCCGGGGCCGCTCCAGCCCAGATCGCCGCCGTCCGGTGCGGAACCGGGGTCCGCCGAATTGGTCGACGCCAGGCCGCCGAAATCCTCGCCCTTCAAGATGCGATCGCGCAGCTTGCTCAATTTCTGCCGCACTGTTTCGTCGTCGTCCAGCTCGTTGGTCTTCATTAAAATGTGCCGGACGTGGATTTGATTGATGATGACCTGCGCCTCGCCGCTGCGCCGCTCATTCAACTTCACGATATGAAAGCCGCTGGGAGTGCGCACCGGTTGGCTGACGTCGCCGGCCTTCATCTTGGTGACGAGCTGCAGAATGAACTCGGGCAGCTGCGAGCCCTTGCGCCAACCCAGCTGGCCGCCGTCCAATGCGGTCTGGCTGTTGGAATTGGCGATCGCGAGCTGGCCGAAGTCCTCGCCTTTGGCGGCGCGGGCGGACAGGTCCTGGGCCTTGTGCGTGATTTCCTCCAGCAGCTGCGGCGTGGCGGCTTCCGGCAGCGACAGCAGGATGTGCGACACGTTGAATTCGTCGCTCGCGGCCGAGGTCTGCTGGCGGGCGAGAAACTGTTCCAGCTCATGGGGCGAGACATTGATGTGCGAGATCACGTCGCGCTGCCGCAAAGTGCTCAAGGTCAATTCCTTGCGCATCCCCTCGCGATACTGCTTGTAGTCGACTCCCTGAGCCGCGAGCGCCGTCGGCAGCTGGTCGAAGGGAATCTTGTTGCGGCTGGCAATCTCCTGCAGGGCGCTGTTCAGCTGCTCATCGGACACCGTCAGGCCGACCCGCTTGGCATGCTGCGACTGAATTTCCTGCAATATCAATCGATCGAGGACCTGCTGCTTGAGCACGCTCTGCGACGGCAGCTCCACCTTCTGTTCCTGCAGCCGCTTGGTCACCGCATCCATCTGGGCGTCCAGTTCGCTCTTCAGCACCAGTCCGTCATTGACGATGGCCGCAATGCGGTCGAGCAGTTCGCCGTGCACGCCGATGTCGCGGGTCTGTCCAAAGGAGACCGTGGACAACAGGGCTGCAGCGACCGCACTGAAGCAAAACAAGGCAATTTTACGCATGTGTCAAATTCGTCCTGGGCTTAAGGGGCCGGGTTTTGGGCATTCGGGTCGCGGGTTGAGTACCCGCGGATCGACTGTTCCAAGAAGGAATCCGCACGCTTTCCGACCGAACTGAGGCCCGTCAGTTCCAATTGTAATGCAATCGAGGTGTCGAGTCCTCCGCTGCGGTTGGTGACGTAGCGGCGCTCCACCAATTGCAGGCGGTAACAGCAGCTTTTATATTCAAAACCAGCCACTTGCTCGATGGTTTTGTTGTCCTTGAGGGAATACACCCAGCGCCCGACGGTATTCCAGTGCTCGGCGATCGGCCAGGCAATCGATGCGTCCCACTGCTTCAAGATGACCGATTGATTGAGGGCGTCCTGTTGGAAGCGGTAGCCGATATTCACGACCCGGCTGGGGTCCGGCCGGTACTGCAGCGAGACCTCCGCCTTGTCCGTTTGCGAGGTGTAGGGATTCCACAGGTAATCAAAATTGAAGCTGAAATGCTTATAAGCAGTCACGGACACGTCAGCCACCAGATCGGAGGCAGGGTGGTTCGGCGCCTGATTCGCACCGG
>DATLVV010000286.1:0-2036 GCA_035577165.1 Steroidobacteraceae bacterium
TCCCGCCTCGACGCAATTGCGGATGCCTTCGAGCGCCGCCTCGCGCGCGCCGCCCACCTTGGCAATGCTTTGCGCGGACAGACCGAGCTCGCGGGTGTGTTCGCCCAACTGATGCAGCACGGCCAGCGTCGGCACGACGTAAGTCGTTCCGGATTGCGCGATCAACCGCGCGGTTTCCTTCGAGATGCTGAAACCATGCTCGATCGAGCGGATGCCGTGCCGCACGCAGCGGCGCGCACCCTCGTCGGTGAGGCAGTGGGCGGCGACATACTTGCGGCGCGAGGCGGCTTCTTCGACGGCGGCGCGAATTTCGGCATCGCTGAACTGCGCCATCCAGATGGGGTCGGATGAGGAGGTTACGCCGCCGGAGATGAACAGCTTGATGTGGTCCGCGCCCAGGCGAAGCTCATTGCGGCACACCTTGCGCACCTCGTCTTCGCCATCGACGACCTGCGATATGGCGTCGGAGAATCGGCAGCGGCACAGATCGGCATGGTGCGGATGACGTCCATCGCCATGGCCGCCGGTCTGCGACAGGGCTTTGCCGCCGAAGAAAAATCGCGGTCCGTTGACCAGCCCAGCCTCGATCGCGAGGGCGAGACCGACCTCGCCGCCGCCGGGATCGCGCACCGAGGTGAAGCCGCGCTGCAGGGCCCCTTCGAGCAGGCGATTGGCGTGACTCACCAGCAGAGCCTTGGGCATGCGCTGCAACACCAACTCATCGAAGGAGACGGAGTACGCGTGGAAATGCAAATCCAGAAGGCCGGGCATCAGAAACCGGCCTTTGAGGTCAATGGCGTCGGCGGTGTTCGAAGCAATCGTTCCGCGCCGCACTTCACGGATGAATCCATCCTCGACGGCAACACTGGCGCCCTCGATCAGCGCCTCATTCACGCCGTCGAACAACAAGGCATTCTTGAACAGGCGATAGTCAGACATGCGGTTACTCCCAACCGGGTGGATGCCGCGGCCAAGGCGCCGCGATTTCAAGGATCCGCGCGAGGCGCAGCGCGATATCGTCGCGATGGCGCCGCACCGTAATGAGCAGTCCCACCGGCAGGCCGTCGGCCGTCAATCCCGCGGGCACCGAGATCGATGGATTCCAACCGATGTTGGCGAGCATGGGAAACGAGTCCCCGTGAGTCTGGCTGGCATCCTGGCCGGCGATCCATTCCGGCAAGGGGCCATCGGCGGCAAATGCCGCCGTCGAGTGACAGGGGTTGAGCAACACATCGGCGCCCTGAAAGAAAGCGGCGATTTCCTGTTCCAGTCTTTTCTCCAGCTGCAATGCGTTGAAAACATCGGCGTCGCTGAAGGATTGCGCCTTCTCCAGGAAGAATCGCGGACCGGGGCTGAGGAGGTGCTCCTGGCCGGGCAATATACCGCGCTGGGTGAGTTCGTCCGCGAACCGCCGCGTCAAGTGCATGTTGGCCGCCATGTACACATTGGTGAACCGCACTGATTGATCGAGCATGCGCAGTCCGGCTGCATCGGCCAGCCGACAGGCCGCGGCACGCGTGAGTTCGGCCACTTCCGGTTCCACGGGCGCAAAGCCCAGATCTTCGCTCCACACCGCCCGCAATCCGCTGACATCCAAAGTGTCCATCAGATCTTCATAGCGCCCCCCGGATGAGGGCAGGGTCATGCGGTCGCAATCGTCCGGGCCGGCGACGACGTCGAGGATGCGCGCGGTGTCCGCCACGGTGGCGGTGATCACCCCAGGGCAGCTGCGATCGCCGAAGCCGTCCATGCGCGGAATGCGGCCGAGACTGGGCTTGAGGCCGATCGTGCCGGTGTATCCCGCCGGACTGCGGGTGGACCCGCCCGCATCGCCTGCGGTGCAAAACGGCACCAGGCCCCCGGCGACGGCGGCGGCCGAACCGCCGCTGCTGCCGCCGGGAGTGCGCGACAGATTCCAGGGATTGCGCGTGGTGCCGTGCGCGAGAGTGTGGGTGACGCCGTCCATGCCGAATTCCGCCGTGGCCACCTTCCCCACCGGAATGGCGCCGGCGGCGCGCAAGCGGGCGATGAATACC
>DATLVV010000287.1:0-10314 GCA_035577165.1 Steroidobacteraceae bacterium
TCTATTCAATTTGGAACCGCAAACCTTCCAATTTCTCGACAATGTGCTGGCGGAGGTCATCGAACTCTTTCCCAGCCCCGCCATCCATATCGGCGGCGACGAAGTGGTCAAGGACGAGTGGATTGCGTCGCCCAAAGTCCAAGCGCGCGTCGCCGAGCTCGGGATTCGCGGCCCCGGTGGAGTGCAGGCCTACTTCACGCAGAGGATCGCCCGCTACCTCGGGAAACACGGCCGGCGGATCGTTGGGTGGGATGAAATCCTGCAGCCGGATTTGCCGAAGGATGCCATTGTCATGTCCTGGCATGGAGTTTCCGGAGCACACGCCGCGGCGGCGGCGGGCAATGACGCCGTGTTGGCGCCGGATCCAGCACTCTATTTCGATCACCGTCAAAGCACGCTGCCGACCGAACCGCCCGGCCGTCTCAGTGTCATCTCGCTCGAGGACGTCTACCGCTTCGAACCGTCCGATCCCAAGCTCGACTACGCCCACGCGCATCATGTACTCGGCATCCAGGCCAATTTGTGGTCGGAACACCTGCAAACCGAGGAGCGGGTTCAATGGATGGCGCTGCCGCGAGCGGCGGCGGTCGCTGAAGTAGGCTGGTCGGCGGCGGCGCGACGGCGCTGGCCGGATTTCCTGGAGCGTCTCGTACCCATGATGGCCCGCTACCGGGCATTGGGACTGACCTATGCCGACAGCGTATTCGCGCCGGCGGCGCAGATTTCACGCATTTCCGGCGGCTTCTCCCTGGCCTTGACGAATCAGGCGCACACCGGGACCGCGGCTGTCGGGGAAATTCACTACGCTCTCGATGGCGCGGAACCCTCCGTCGAGTCGCCGCTGTATTCGGCGCCGTTGACCGTGGCGCCCGGCACGGAGATTCGGGCCGCGGCCTTCGCCGGCTCGCAGGCCGTGTCGCGTACTTGGGTGAAGCGTTTCGATGCGCACACGGGCCTGCGCCGCGACAGCCACGAGCTGGAACTGTGCAGTAATGGTATCGGCCTGTTGTTGCTGCCGACCGCCGCCTCGAATGCACCGCTCGCGGTCGATCTCATGAATCCCTGCTGGATCGAACGCGACGTCGATCTCTCGGGCGGGCCGCGTGTCGTTGCCGCCGTCGCGCCGTTGCCGTTCAATTTTGAAATCGGAGCGGAGGCGGCCAAGATTCGGGTCGGCGGCACGCGTACCCCGGAGGGGGAACTCGAGATTCATGCGGACGGTTGCGATACGCCTGCGATCGCCGGCCTGCCGCTCGCGGCGGCGGCCAACGCTTCGGGCGTGACGATTCTGCCGGCGCAGCAACTGCCGCGCCTCCCGGGCAGGCATGATCTGTGCTTGCGCTTCGCGCGCCCGAGGCTCGATCCCATGTGGGCGCTCGATTGGGTCGAGATCGGGGAGTAAAACGCTAATGTCGAACGTACGGATTCTGGCGCCTTTCGATGGTTGGTGCGACGCGCTGGATACGGTGCCTGATCCGGTGTTTGCCCAACGCATGTTAGGCGACGGCCTCGCCATTGACCCGACCAGCGGGATTCTCCTCGCCCCCTGCGCCGGCGAAGTTACCACCCTGCCGGGAACCGCTCACGCGATCTCGATTCGCGCAGCCCCCGGCATCGACGTGTTGATTCATATCGGCATCGACACGGTTTCGCTGGCCGGCCGCGGCTTCGAGGCGTGCGTGCGGCCGGGCGCGAGCGTCCGGGCGGGGGATGAACTGATTCGCTTCGACCTGGACACCGTCGCGCGCGGTGCCAAGAGCTTGATGACGCCCATCCTGGTGACGCCCATGGATGGCTTGAGTCTTCGCCAATGCCGCGCGGCCGGGCCGGTGTCGGCGGGAGATCTGTTGTTCGAGATCGCCGGCATTGCCGAACCCGCATCGAGCACACCGCCATCGCCATCGCCATCGCCGTCGCAAGCGGCCGCGCGGCCGGATGACGCGGCCGCCGCGCAGACGCTCATCGTGACGCTGCGCCAGGGCCTGCATGCGCGGCCCGCGGCGCTGCTGGCACAGCGCGCCAAGGCATTTGGCGCGCAGTCGACGCTCACCGCCCATGGCCGCAGCGCCAATGCGCGCAGCGTGGTCGCCATCATGGCGCTCGGGGTGCGCCAGGGCGACGAGCTGACAATTCGGGCCAGCGGTGCCGATGCTGCGCAATCCGTGGCCGGCATCGTGAGCGGCATTCAGGAGGCATTGCACATGGAGGCGGCTGCGGGTCACAGCGGCGCGGCTCCCGCCGCGGGTCCGTCGCACGCAGCGGCGCGCGAACCCGGCGCCGCGCAGCCGGCTGGAGTTCTCACCGGCGTGACGGCGGTCGCCGGTTTTGCCGTCGGCCGCACCGCGCGAATCGAACGCCGCGAAATCGCCGTCGCTGAACAGGGCAGCGGCGCTGCGCATGAGGGCATCGCGCTCGATCAAGCCCGGGCGCACGCGCGCACCCGCCTCACGCGCGTGGCGACTGCCGGAGGCGCCACCCGCGGTGCAATCATTGCGGCGCATCTGGAGTTTCTCGACGACCCGCAGCTGAATGAGACGGCGCAGGAGCTGATCATTGCGGGCAAGAGCGCCGGATATGCGTGGCGTACTGCGATCCGCCGCTCCATCGCCGCCCTCGAGGCACTGGAGGATGCGCGCTTGCGCGAGCGGGCCGATGACCTGCTCGACGTCGAGTCGCACGTGCTGCTGGCGCTCGCCGGCGAGGCGCGGCCGATGAATCTTCCGTTGCCCGACAATGCCGTGCTGATCGCCGACGATTTGTTGCCGTCGGAGCTGACCGCACTCGATCGTCAGCGTCTCGCCGCCATCTGCCTGGCCGGGGGCGGCGCAACCTCTCATGTGGCTATCCTGGCCGCCGCCATGGAGATCCCCATGCTCATCGGGGTGGGGCCCGGCATCCACGCGATCGCCGACGGCACCACCGTCATCGTCGATGCCGACGGCGGCACCCTGCAATCGGCGCCGACCCCCGTGGCGGTCGATCAGGCGCGGGCGGCGGTTGAGTTGCGAGCCATCCGCCGCGGCCGCGATCGTGCAGAAGCGCAGATCGAATGCCGATCTCTCGACGGCACGCGTATCGAGGTGTTCGCGAATCTGGGAAATATTCGCGACGCGACGGCGGCGGTTGCCAACGGCGCGGAGGGCTGCGGCTTGCTGCGCACCGAATTCTTGTTCCTCGATCGGGACTCGGCGCCGGGGGAGGCTGAACAGCTCGCGGCCTACCAAGGCATCGCCGCGGCGCTCGGCAACAAGCCGCTGATCCTGCGGTTGATGGACGTGGGCGGCGACAAGCCGCTTCGCTATCTGCCGCTGCCCGCGGAGGAGAATCCGGCGCTCGGATTGCGCGGCGTCCGCACGGCGCTGGCGCGGCCCGATCTGCTGCGCACCCAGCTGCGTGCTGCGCTGCGGGTCCAACCGGCCGGCCAGGTCCGGCTTCTCATCCCGATGGTCACCGATGCAGCGGAAATTGTCGCCGTGCGCGGCGTGATCGAGGAGCTTGCCTCCGAACTCGCGATCTCCGCGCACATTCAATTGGGCGCAATGATCGAGACTCCCGCCGCGGCGTTGACGGCCGCGGGGTTGCTCCGCGAGGTCGATTTCCTGTCGATCGGCAGCAACGATTTGACGCAGTACACTCTCGCCATGGATCGCGGACATTCACAGCTTGCAGGCCGCACCGACGCGCTGCACCCGGCGGTGCTGAATCTCATCGCAGCAACCGCGGGCGCAGGAACCGCGGTCGGCAAGATGGTGGCCGTGTGCGGCGGGGCCGCCGCGGATCGGCTTGCCGTACCCATTCTGCTCGGCCTCGGCGTGCGCGAACTTTCAGTGGTGCCCGCGGCGGTGCCTGCCATCAAGCGCCAGATTCGCACCCTGCGAATCGAACTTTGCCGCGATCTGGCACTGCGCTGTGTCGATCTTGCGTCCCCGGCCGAGGTCCGCGCGCGGGTAGTACAGGAGATTGCTCACATGGGAGATGCTCAATGAAGCTGCGCTTTGGGGGACTTCAGCAATTGGGCCGGGCATTGATGCTGCCCATCGCAGTGCTGCCCATCGCCGGGCTGCTGCTGCGCCTGGGGCAACCCGATCTGCTCGGATGGGCGGCGATGGCCTCGGCCGGCGACGCCGTATTTTCCAACCTTGGGCTGCTGTTTGCCGTGGGTGTCGGTGTGGGTCTCGCCCGCGAGAACCATGGTGCGGCCGGTCTCGCCGCCGTGGTCGGTTTCTTGGTGACGACGCGTGCAGTCGAAACCCTGTTGGCGGCGCCGCCGGGCACGCTGACCAAACTCAGCATTCCGGTCGGACTGCTGTCCGGCATCATCGCCGGCCACGCCTACAATCGATTCAGCAACATCAACCTGCCGAGCTATCTGAGTTTTTTTGGCGGCAGACGCTTCGTGCCCATCGTCAGCGGCCTGGCGGGATTGGCATTGGCCGGCGTGCTCGGCTACGCATGGCCGCTGTTGGAACGCGGCATGGACGCCACCAGCCATGCCATCTTGGGCGCAGGCTCCTTCGGCCTGTTTGCCTACGGTTTGTTGAACCGGATACTGATCATCACGGGTCTGCATCACATCCTCAACAATTTCGCCTGGTTCATCGTCGGCGACTATCATGGCGCCACCGGCGACCTGAAGCGGTTCTTCGCCGGCGATCCGACCGCGGGGGCATTCATGTCGGGATTCTTTCCCGTCATGATGTTCGGGCTGCCGGGGGCCTGCCTCGCCATGTATCACGCGGCCCGGCCGGAACGCCGCGCCGCGGTAGGCGGCTTGCTCTTATCGCTGGGCTTGACTTCATTCCTGACGGGGGTGACCGAACCGGTGGAATTCACGTTCATGTTTCTTGCCCCGGTGCTCTTCGCGCTGCACGCCATCGCCACCGGTCTCGCGATGGTCATCATGCATCTCGTCGGCGTGCGGCTGGGCTTCAGCTTCTCAGCCGGGCTGTTCGACTACGTACTGAACTTCAGCCATGCGCAGCGGCCGCTGCTGTTGCTGCCGATCGGCGCCGCCTACTTCGCGCTGTACTATGGAGTATTCCGATACTGCATCATGCGCTTGAATTTAGCGACGCCGGGTCGCGAGCCGGACGATGCGACCGCGGCGCCACCGCTGGCCACCGCAACCCCCAACAGCCGCGCCCAGGATTTCGTGACCGCGCTCGGCGGCGCTCGAAATCTCGCCGAGGTCGAGGCATGCACCACGCGCCTGCGGCTGGTGCTGAACGACAACACGGCTGTCGACGAGGCAACGCTCAAGCGCTTGGGCGCGCTCGGCATCATTCGCTCCTCCGCGCAGGGACTGCAGGTCGTCCTCGGCCCCATCGCCGATCAAGTAGCGGGCGAAATACGTGCAGCGCTGCGATCGGGCACTCCCGCTGAGGCGTTTCTCGCAGCACTCGGCGGGCGGGGCAACATAGTCGACCTGGCCACGGCGGCGGGACGGGTCCTGATCCGTACCGCGCAACCCGGTTCGGTGGACGAGCCCGCGCTGAAAAAACTGGGCGTCCGCGGCATCGCATACAGCGCGGCCGACAGCATCCAGATTCTCACCGCCGGTTCTGCCGAGGATTGGGCAGCACCGCTGCGCCGTTTGTTATGACCGTCACCGCCACCCTTTACAACCATTCCGCCGCGGATGCTGCGCGGCCGTCCAAACGCCGTTCCGCGCTGCCGGCGACGGTGCGCCGCATCGTGGTCGTGGGCGGCGGCTCCGCCGGATGGATGACGGCGTTGACCTTGGCTCGTTCCCTGATCGAGCAAGGCGTCGAAATCACCGTGGTCGAGTCCCCGGCTGTCGGCATCATCGGCGTGGGCGAGGGTTCGACTCCCTGGCTGCGGGGCTTCTTCGACAGCTTAGGGATAGAAGAATCAGAATGGATGCCCGCGTGCCACGCGACTTATAAATGCGGAATCACCTTCGACGGTTGGTCCACCAAACCCGGTTTCGAGCGCTACTTTCATCCGTTTGCGTCCATGCTGGACAACCTCACCATGACCCAGTTCGTGCACAACGTCGATGCGCGCGTCAACGGCGCCGACGTGCACGCGCATCCAGACCGCTTTTTCATTGCGTCGCGGCTGGCGGCCAAGCATCTGGCGCCGAAGCCGGCGGAGCATTTCCCCTTCGACATCTGGCACGGGTATCACTTCGATGCGGTCTTGCTGGGACAATTTCTGCAGAAGAAGGCAGTCGCGCGCGGCGTCCGGTATCTCGAGGCCCATGTGACGCACGCAAACCTCGACGAGCGCGGCGCCATTGCCACGCTCGGCTGCCGGGATGGCCTTGCGATCGGCGGTGACCTGTTCATCGACTGCACGGGTTTCGCCGGCCTGCTGATCACGCAGGCCCTGAAAACTCCGTTCGTGAGCTTCGTGGAGAACCTGTTCAACGACGCGGCAGTCGCCATGCCGACTCCGATCGGGGACACCGTTCCGTCGCAGACCGTATCCACGGCGATGAAAAATGGCTGGACCTGGAGAATCCCGCTCACGGAACGCTTCGGCAACGGCTACGTGTACAGCACCCAGTTCTGCACTCCGGATGAGGCGGAACGCGAGCTGCGCCAGCATCTGGGTCTTCTCGAATCGCAAACGCCGGCGCGCCACTTGAAAATGAAAATAGGCCGGGTGACCAAACACTGGAACAAGAACTGCCTCGCCGTGGGCTTGTCGCAGGGCTTCATCGAGCCCCTCGAGGCCACCGCTCTGCTGTTCATTCAGCAGACGGCAGCGACCTTCGTCGAATTCCTGGAATCCGGCGACCTGAGCGAAGCCGCGCACGACCGATTCAATGCGCAGGTCAACGAGCACTTCGAGGGCACCCGCGACTACATCGTCACCCACTATAAGACCAACACCCGCACCGATACGGAGTACTGGCGCGCGAATGCGGCGAATCTCAATATATCGGAGCCGCTGCGACAACTATTCAACCTATGGATGTCGGGCAAGGGCATTGCACCCCCGGTCCGCCAACAGGCTCTGGGCAAGGGTTACCCGGTGTTTTCCTGGTATTCCATCATGGCCGGGATGGGCATTTTTCCAGACCCGCGCGCGCTGCACGCGCCCAAGGGTCCGGAGACTGCCTACCGGATGAGTGATATCGACGACCTGCTCGATCGCAGCGAACGCAACTATCGCGATCACCGCGCCGTGCTCGCGAGCATTCCGCCCCGCCGCAACGGCGACAGCCTGCAGGTCTACTTTTGGTGAGCACCGCGGAGTCGCGCCCAATGCGGGAGTTCTCGGGCCTCGATGCCGACGCCATCCGGCGCGATGTACTGTCCGACAAGCGTCCCGCGGTCCTTCGCGGACTCGTGCGCGCTTGGCCCGCCGTTGAGCACGGACTGGTTTCGGCGTCCGCCCTGGTGCGCTATCTGGGCCGCTTCGACAGCGGCAAGGCGGTCGACGCGCTGCTCGCGCCGCCGGAAATTGACGGCCAGATATTCTACGACGAGGCCATGACCGGGTTTAATTTTTTGCGCAACCGCCTGCCGTTGGCGGCGGTCGCCGAACAGGTCCTGCGCTATTCGCAATTTCCGCGGTCGCCGGCCGTCGCCGCGCAAAGCGCTCTGATCCGCGATTGCCTGCCGGGTTTCGCCGATGAGAACCGCTTGAGTGTGGTCGATGACAATGTATTGCCGCGGATCTGGCTCGGCAACCGGATCACCACCCCGACGCACGTCGATGAGTGGAATAACATCGGCTGCGTGATCGCCGGCCGTCGCCGTTTCACCTTGTTTCCTCCCGAGCAGATTGCGAATCTGTATATCGGCCCTCTCGACTTCGCGCCCACCGGGGCGCCGATGAGTCTGGTGTCGCTGCGGCAGCCCGACTTCGCACGCTATCCCAGGTTCCGCGAGGCGCTGGCAGCATCTCAGGTGGCCGAGGTGGGCCCGGGAGACGCCGTCTTCATTCCGCCGCTGTGGTGGCACCACGTCGAGTCGCTCGAGCCGTTCAACGTGTTGGTGAATTACTGGTGGCATGACCAAGTCGGCGACGGCGCGCTGGCGGATTCGGCCTTCGAGGCACTGCTGCACGGTATCCTGGCTATCGGCGCCCTGCCGCCCGCCACCCGTCGCGCCTGGGGCGCATTCTTCGATCATTACGTATTCGGCGAGAAGGCCGGCGTGACCGATCACATTCCCGAGCGACGGCGCGGTATTCTCGGCGAGTTATCGGCGGAACAATTGGCCGGCCTGCGAGCGCACCTGGCGAAGAGACTGACGTAAGAAAGATCCTACTTGGGCACAGGGGCGCATCCGACTGTGTCGGACCCTGTGTGCCAAAACAATGACAGCTGTTAACGGCACGCAGTTTGCCGTGGTAGGAGACCTGGAATGAACTCGGCCGTGGTGGAACTCTTCGACGGGGTGGACGATTTGATCCGGCGAGTCGCCCATACCGAGTGCCCTGAAACCCGCAAAGTTCGCGCCAGGGTGCATGCGGCGTTGGTGGCGGCCCGAAAGGCATTTGACAATGTCGTCAAGACGGCGCCGACGCCCTCCCCCTCGCAGCCGCTTCCGGTCGCCGCGGCGACGGAGGACGACACGCACCCCCTCGACGGGACAACCACGCAGGCTCTGGACGGGACAGTCACGCAGGCTCTGGGTGTCGCCCTGCTGCTCGGTCTCGGGCTTGGGCTGATGGTCGATTCCTGATGAATTGATCCTACGCGCGGTCCTTGTGCCGCCACAGGGAGAGCAGCAACAAGGTTGCCGCCAGTGCAAAGTAAGCCAGACAGAATTGTGTGGCGACCGTGCGCGCCGGTCCTTGAAGCTGCCATAGCAGGTACACACTGCCGTCGGCACGCACCGAATGGATGATTCCGAAGCAGCACAACACACCAGCGGCGGTGAGGTACGCGGCCGCTGCCGGCAGGCGGCGCTGAATCATTTCCACCAGGAACGCGGCCCACAAGGTCGCCGTGATGATGAAGCCGTTGCCGAGCGCAACGATCACGGCCATGGCGGGCAGTCCGTGTTCGGCAACAACCATCAATTGCGCAAACCGCTCCGGCGCAATGAATTTTGGATCGCTGAGCTCGATGGTGAGCAGTCGCGCGATCGAAGGAAAAAAGCTGATCGCCACCGCCGGCGCGTGCCGCAAGGGCACCGCGCTGAATGCTTGCACCGTAATGTTCAGCGACAGGAAGACCAGCACGGGCGCGAGCACTGCGAGGGGAATCAGCTCGATCAAATTGGAGAGGTAGCCCAACATGCCGCCGAGACCGATGAAGATTCCGGTGAGCCAGGTGTAGCCGGCACGGGCACCCATATGCTTGTAAGCGGGGTGCCCGATGTAAGGAGTCGTCTGTGCGACGCCGCCCGCAAGACCCGCGACCAGTGTCGCGGCGGCTTCAGCCAATAGAATACTGCGGACGTCGTAGTCGTCGCCGGCGACCCGCGCGCTTTCCGTGTTGTTCACTCCACCCACCACGGTCAGCAAGGCGAAGGGAATGATCAAGGGAAGAGTGTCGATGACGCCTGCGAATCCGTGCAGGATCCCGGGGTCCAAACGCGGCAGGGCCAGCCGCACAGTGGGCATGGCCGGCGGGGCGATATGCATCCCGGCTACGCTCCAATAGCCCAGGACATAGTAGGCCAGGGTGCCGATGATCACGGCGAACAGCACGCCCGGCATTCCGCCGGGGATCGGACCCTTCGCGACCAAGGCATAGAGAACCAACCCGAGGCTGAGAAACCCGACGACGGGTGTCTGCAGCAGCTCGAGCATGGGAAAGAAACCGATCAACATCAGCGCGATTCCCGCCAGAGAGCCCAGCAGTCCTGCCTGCGGAATCAAGCGCCGCACCGCCCTTCCGCCAAACGCCAACAGGAACTTCACCAATCCCATCGTGGCGGTGGCGGCCATCCCGAGATACCAAGTTTCGAGACCGGCAGCCTCCGGCGCCAGGCCGGCCGCGCGAAATGTCGCGTAGGCCGGGCCGAGCACGAGCAGTGCCATGCCGATGCTCGAGGGCGTGTCCAAACCAAAAGGCATGGCCGTGACATCGCTGCGCCCGGTGCGGCGTGACAGCCGCAGCGCCAGCCAGGTATAGATCAAATCGCCGACCAGGACGCCGAGCGCGGTCCCGGGAAACATCCGCCCGAACACGATCGACGCGGGAACTCCGTAGCCGCCGATCAGGACGGCCGCGAGCAGGGCAAGCACGGACAGGTTATCGACCACCAATCCGAGAAAGCCATTCACGTCCCCAGGTACCAGACGCAGGTAGGACGTCTTGATCATTGCGGCAGCGCCAGCGCGCCCGTCAACACGGGGTTGTAAAGCGCGGCGGCGAGAATTCCC
>DATLVV010000288.1:0-2073 GCA_035577165.1 Steroidobacteraceae bacterium
AGTCCCAAAACACGTCGCCGTCGCGGATGAGCTGCGACAAATCCTTGTCCCGGGTCACCAACACATTGCGCAGACCCGCGGCGCGCGAGCGCGCCGCCAGAGTTCCGATGATGTCGTCGGCTTCATAGGCCGTGCTCGCGAACTCGGCGAGACCCATGTGGCGGCAAAATTCGCGGCACAGCGCGAATTGCCGCTCCAGATCGGCGGGCGGCGCTTCGCGATTGGCCTTGTAGAGCGGATAAATCCCGTTGCGAAACGAAGTCCCGTTGCGCACGCTCAAATCGAAGGCGACCCCAATGCGTTCCGGCCGCACCTGCTCCAGAAGGTCCGAGATGAAGCGCGCAAAGCCGTACAAGGCATGCGTCGCGTTGCCGTCGCCGTCGACCATGTCGGACGGCATGGAATGGTAGGCGCGGAAAATAAAATAGCTGGCGTCGATGTAGTACACGACCCCGGAGCGCACCTGCTGGACGGCGCCGGCGTTCACATGGGCCAGCGTTGCATGCGCTCGTGCAGTGGGCTCGACCGAGGAAAGTGCGCGATCAGATATTCCATCTGGTCGGCCAGCACGCGCCGGCCTTTCAGAAAAATGTACTCGGCGTACGTCGGCGTGAACGGCACCGCCAACAGCTGCATGCCTGCCTGCTCGGGGGTGCGCGAAGCCTTGGCGTTGTTGCAGCGGCGGCATGCCGACACCACATTGCTCCAGGTATCGTGGCCCCCGCGGCTGAAGGGCGTGACGTGGTCCCGCGACAGCAGACTGTAGGTAAACCGCGCGCCGCAGTACAGGCACAAATAAGCGTCGCGCCGGAACAGCGTCTGATTGTTGAGCGGCGGCGTATAGGAAGCGCCGCGCAGGTTTCCCGGATTGCCCGAAGTCCCCAGGGTGGCGATGATCGAATTCACGTCGACGATGGTGCGCAGACCCGTGCGCGCGCAGGTGCCGCCGTAGAGACGGTACAGCAGTGTTCCGCAGGTATAGGCCACTTGCTCTGTGTGATAGAGGCGCGCCGCTTCGCGGTAATCAACCCATTCCAGAGGCATCCCCGACACATCGGTGCGCAGGATTTGTTGCGACAAAGGATAGCTGTGCGTCACGACCGTGAGGTCATCCCGCCAATCCAACAAGCGCCGTTTGACTTGATGCGTCGACTTCATAACAACCAAAGATAGACGACTCTTATGCCATAATTCAATGTTCGCCGTAATTCTAAGCCTTGGGGAGAGATTTGCATGGCTGTCGTCGTCGGTGTCCTCACGGAAACTGAAGCCAAAGAGACTCGCGTCGCCGTCGTCCCGGAAATCGCCGCGAAACTCAAGGCGGCGGGCGTCCGGCTGCTGATCGAGCGCGGCGCGGGCGCCGCGGCTCACTTTCCGGACACCTTGTATGCCGACGTCGAGTTCGCCGATGCCGCCGCCATCCTCGCATCCGCGGACGTGCTGTTGAAGGTGCAGCCGCCGAGCCTCGCGGAAGTGGCCGCGCTCAAGCCGGGCGCCGTGATCGTCGGCTACATGCAGGCCTACGCGCGGCCCGATCTCGTCCGGGCGCTCAAGGAGCGCGGAATCACGGCCTTTGCCATGGAATTGGTGCCGCGCATCTCCCGGGCGCAGTCCATGGACGCGCTGTCCTCGCAGGCGTCGGTCGCCGGATACAAGGCGGTGCTGATCGCGGCCAATACTCTCGAGAGATTTCTGCCCATGTTGACCACGGCGGCAGGCACGATTCGCCCGGCGTCGGTGCTGGTCATCGGCGCGGGAGTCGCCGGATTGCAGGCAATCGCCACGGCGAAACGTCTGGGAGCGGTAGTCGAAGCGTATGACGTGCGTAGCGCGACCAAGGATCAGGTGAAATCGCTGGGCGCGAAATTCGTCGAAACCGGCGTCTCTGCGGAAGGCGCGGGCGGCTACGCTCGCGAGCTCACCGCCGAGGAGAAGGCCAGACAGCAGGAAGTCCTCGATGCACGAATCGCCGTCAGCGACGCGGTCATCAGCACCGCCTCGGTGCCGGGCCGCGCCGCACCGCGCATCATCACCCGGGCGGCGGTCGAGCGCATGAAGGCCGGCTCCGTGATC
>DATLVV010000289.1:0-3973 GCA_035577165.1 Steroidobacteraceae bacterium
GCCGCTGTTCGGTGCCCTCCACGCCACCATCCAAGCTCATTCGGATGCCGCCTATCGTCGACTGATCGGCCGGTTGCTGGAGTTCTACCGCGATAATCTGCTCAACCCGCATTGGGGGGAGCAATTCGTCCTCAAGGAAAATCGTGTCCTCACCCTGCAATTGGTGTCGCAGGATCTCGCTCAGGCGACGATGGAGCGTATTTGGAAACCCTTCTTCGACGGCGTTACCGGTTCACCCGAGGATTTCTCCTTCATCGCACAGCCCGGCATCATCGACCTGCCTGCACGCGAGATGTGGAATCCCGAAGTGCTGAGGGGAATCCCCGGAATCGTCAAGAGCGACGACCGCGTCGGTGCCGGCGCCGGCAATGTGTTTTGGGCCGGCGATGCCGGGCAGTGCGGCCAGGTGCTGCATGGCTACGAGTCGCTGTGGCTGCCCGCAACTCTCCTCGATGACCAGCATCGGCAAGGATTCGCCGACGCACTGTGCGCTGCGGCACAGCGCTGGGAGGTGTCGCTGCATTTGAACAAGGGATTGGCGGGCGCGCCGCCGCGGGTCATCGACGCCGCCCGGGATACCGCGACGAATCCGGCGTTCCTGAAGGCATTCGCGCTTGCCATCATCGGCGCGGAAGAGCCTCCCGCCTATCCCGGCATCCCGGGCCACGAACCGGATGTTGCCGAGGCACGCAGCGACGCCCGCGGTGTCCGGCAGGCCATGGCCGAGCTGCGCAAAGTCGTGCCGGACTTCGCCTCCTACGTGTCGGAGAGCAATTTCTTCGAGAAGCAATGGCAACGGGCATATTGGGGGGACAATTACCCAAGACTGCTCAAGGTCAAGACAAAGTACGATCCCGAAGGACTATTCGTGGTCCATCACGGCGTCGGCAGTGAAGCGTGGAGCGATGACGGCTTTACGCGTCTCGCCCGCGAAGGCTCGCTCGATTAGCCGGGGTTTGACTTCGTCGCCCTTCAGCGTTCGAATTTCGTCGACAGAATGATCGACGAGGTGGTGCGCTCCACCCCGTCCAGGGCGCCGATGCGGTCGATGACCTCATCCATCTCGGCAACGGAGGCGACGGCAGCGACGGCGATCAGATCCACCTCGCCGCTCACCGAATGCAGCACGCGTACTTGGGAGATGGCACGCAGCGCTGCGGTGACGGCACGTGCGTCCTTCGGGCCCACCTTGATCATGACGTGCGCGCGCACCGCGCCCAGGTCGTGTTCCGGCGCCAGCAAGACGCCATAGCCGACAATGACGCCCTGCTTTTCCAGCCGCTCGATGCGGCTTTGCACGCTGGTGCGCGAGCGCCCCACCAGCCGCGCCAATTGTGCGGTCGAGGCGCGGCCATTGTCGCGCAAGGCCTGCAGCAGCTTTTCGTCGATGGCATCCATGGCGTTTCGCAGTTTAAACCCTACATAGTGCCTATATTACCCCTTTAAAATGTCTAAAACGACCCTACCATTCGTAGGGGCCCCAGTTGAGAATGGCGGCCATCGTTAGGGGGACGGCATGAAAGACATCGTTATCGTAGGTGCGGGCAAGATTGGATCCATGATTGCGGAACTGCTGGGCGGGTCCGGCGACTATTCCGTCACGGTCGTCGATCGTTCGCAGCAACAGCTGGATCGCCTCGAAACCTCGGCCGCCATCACCAAGATCGCTGTCGACATTACCCAGGGCGACGCCTTGCGCAAAATACTCGCCGGCAAATTCGCCGTACTGAGTGCCGCGCCCTATCATGCGACGCGCACTATCGCCGAAGCGGCCAAGGACGCAGGCGCCCACTACCTCGACTTGACCGAGGATGTCGCCAGCACACGCGTGGTGAAGCAGCTCAGCGTGGGTGCCCGCACGGCCTTCATCCCGCAATGCGGGCTGGCCCCGGGATTCATCACCATCGTGGCGAGCGACTTGGCGGCGCGCTTCGATGTGCTGCACGACGTGCGCATGCGGGTCGGTGCCCTGCCCAAGTTTCCCTCCAATGCCCTCAACTACAATTTGACCTGGAGCACCGACGGCGTCATCAACGAGTACTGCGAGCCGTGCGAAGCCATCGTCAACGGTCAGCTGCGCGAAACCCAGCCGCTGGAGGAGTTGGAAGAATTCTCCCTCGACGGCATTTTGTACGAGGCATTCAACACCTCGGGCGGCCTCGGCACTCTGTGTGAAACGCTCTCCGGCAAGGTGCGCAACCTGAATTACCGCACCATCCGCTATCCGGGCCACGCAGCCATCATGAAGGCGCTGCTCAACGACCTGCGCCTGCGCGATCGCCGCGAATTGCTGAAGGACATTCTGGAGAACGCCGTTCCCATCACTCTGCAGGATGTGGTGATCGTGTTCGTCACCGTCAGCGGCCTGCGCGGCGGTCAGCTCATGCAAGAGACCTATGCCAACAAGATCTACGCGGCGCCCTTGGGCGGCCGTGTCCGCAGCGCGATTCAAATCACCACCGCGGGCGGTATCTGCGCGGTGCTCGACATGCTGAGCACGGGCAAACTGCCGCAATCCGGGCTGATCCGCCAGGAAGACATCAAGCTGCCGGTCTTCCTCGCCAACCGCTTCGGCCGATGCTATGCCATGGCGGCGCCGGCGGCCGCCAACGCCGCCTGACCGTGAGCGACCTCGGGCGCCTGATCCGAGCGATCGCCGGCGAGCCGGCGGCGGCGGAGATTTTGGGCACGCTGCAAATCGATCGCGCTTTTGTCGCGGAAAATCCGCGTGAATTGACGGGACCGGCGCAGGTGGGCCGCGCCGCCTTCGCCATGGCGCTCAACGCGATGTTGTTCCGGGACTTGCTCGAGCGGGTGCCGAGCGGCGCTGCCTACGTCGCCGACCGGCGCCGCTCGCATCAGCGCATTACTTTCGATCACGGGGCACTGCGCACCGTGCGTTTTGCGGAGGGTCCGACCGGCGCATTGCCGGCGGGCATCGGCGCATTTGCCCGAATCTTGGAACCCTTGGGCTATGCCGCCGCGGGCGTGTATCCGCTGGACCGGCTGCAAATGACCGGACACGCCTTCGCGCACCGCGAATTCAGCGCGAGCATGCCGCAATTCTTCATCAGCGAACTGCATGTCGAGCGCTTCTCGGCCGGGTTTCAAGCGGCGGCCGCCCGCGTGTTCGGCACCAGCCGCGATCCGCTTGCGCACCGCGCCCGCACCGCGCTGCACGCGTTTGCAGAACACGGAAGCTGCGAACTCCGGGCCGCCGCCGCGGGGTTGCGCGAAATACTCGCGGCGTTTGGCCGCTGCCACAACACACCGACGCTGGTCGACTACCAGGTGCTGCTGGCGGAGTCGGCGGAGGCCGCTTGGATCGCGACCGAAGGGTGCGCCTTCAATCACGCCACCGACCGCGTGCCCGACGTCGACGCCGTCGCCTGCGAGCAACGCGCCCTGGGCCGTCCCATCAAGGACGGCATCGAGGTGTCGCGCAGCGGATCGGTGCGCCAAACCGCATTCAAGGCAGACCCCGTCGCCCGCACCTTTGGCACCGACGGGGGCGGAACGACTGTCCTGACGGTGCCGGGTTCGTTCTACGAATTCATTTCCCGGGATATGGTGGCGGCCGCCGATGGCACGCGTCAGCTGGATTTGCGCTTCGACAGCATGAATGCCGAGGGCATATTCAAGATGACTGCGGCTGCCTGAGGAAGGCCGCGATATCGGCGAGGGTGGGCGCACGGCCGCGGGCCGGCAGACTGAGCGCCGCCACCGTGTCGGCGTGCACCAGCTTGGGATACAGCTTCAAGGTGGTGGGCACGCCGGCCGCGTGCAGTGCCGCCGAGAAATTGACCGAGTTCTTCGGCCGCACGGTCTCGTCGCTCTGGCCGTGAATCAACAGCATGGGCGGTGCGCCGGAGCGCACGTAATTGATGGGTTGTGACTGCGGATAGTTCTCCGGCGGCCCGAACATGTCTTGAACGTCCGCCTCCTTGAGAGGCAGGAAATCATAGGGTCCCGA
>DATLVV010000290.1:0-2252 GCA_035577165.1 Steroidobacteraceae bacterium
TCCCCTGGCCGCACGCCGCCATGGCTGCGGTGGCCGCGCGCAAACTCAACCGCCCCGTCAAGCTCAGCGTGACGCGCCGCATGATGTTCTCTAATGTCGGCTACCGCCCGCGCACGCAGCAGCACGTCAAGCTCGGCGCGACAAAAGAAGGCAAGCTCCTCGCCCTGCGTCACGACTATCTCAACAACACGTCGATGCTCGACGACTTCGACGAAGGCTGTGCCGGCGCCAGCACCAGTATCTACAGCGTCGCCAATCTCGAAGTCACCGGCGCGCAGCCGCGCCGCAATATGGGCGCGCCCATGTGGATGCGCGGCCCCGGAGCCGTGCCCGGCCTCTATGCGCTTGAATCCGCCATGAACGAGCTGGCCGACGAGTTGAGGATGGACCCGCTGCAACTCCGCATCCTCAACGACACCGACAAGGACGAGAGCAACAACAATATTCCCTTCTCATCGCGCCACCTCCGCGAGTGCTTTGAAGTGGGCGCAAAGAAATTCGGATGGGATCGCCGCAACCCCGCGGTCGGCTCCATGCGCAGCGACGGCAGAATCCTCGGCTGGGGCATGGGCGCGGCCATGTGGGACGCGGTCCGCCTCCCCTGCTCCGCCACCGTCGAGTTCTGCGCCGACGGCCGCCTCTGCGTCCGTTGCGGCACCCAGGACATCGGCACTGGCACCTATACCATCTTCGCGCAGGTGCTGCATGAAAAGACCGGCATCCCGCTCGACCGCATCGACGTGATCCTGGGCGACAGCAGCCTCCCCGACGGCCCAATGTCCGGCGGTTCGATGGTCACCGGCTCCGTCCTCAACGCCATCGCCTCCGGGACCGACGCCGCGATCAAGCGCCTCCAGCAGGTCGCAACTTCCACTGAAGGCTCGCCGTATCACGGCGTCAAGGCCGAAGACATCTCCTTCACCGCCGGCCGCCTTCACCGCAGCGACCAGGACCACGCCGAGGGCGCGCATTTTGCTGACATCCTCAGCGCCGCCAAACTTGCTCGCGTCAGCGGCGACGGCAAAACCGTCCCCACGTGGGAAGACCCAAAATCGAAAGGTTATTCGCTTCACTCTTTCGGTGCGCAGTTTGTTGAAGTCGAATGGGACCCCGAAATCGCTCGCCTTCGCGTGAGCCGCGTGGTCTCGGTCATCGACGGCGGCCGCATCATCAATCCCAAGGCCGCCGCCAATCAGGTTTCCGGCGCAGTCGTCATGGGCATTGGCATGGGCATGCTTGAAGAGACCATCTACGACCACCGCACCGGGCAGCCCATCAACGGCAGCATGGCCGACTACCTGATGGCCACCTGCGCCGACGCACCCGACATCGACGTCACCTTCCTCGACCACCCCGACTTGATCATGAGCGAATTCGGCGCACGCGGCATTGCGGAGATCGGCCTCGCCGGCGTAGCTCCAGCCATCACCGCCGCGGTCTATCATGCAACGGGCGTCCGCGTCCGCGACCTCCCCGTCCGCATCGAAGACCTCCTCCAGTCGAAGGTCGTCTGATGTAATCAAGCTTTGTTGCTCCTAGAAATTCCCGTGCCCATCCATGCGCCTTCTTTCTGGCGCATGGGTGGGAGACCACAATGCCAGATCAGCCTGCTTTTGCCTTTGCTCTTCTTTCTGTCATTCCCGAAGGGAATCTGCTTTTGTTCTGCTCTCGCTCTTCAATCGCGCCGTCACTGCAAACCAAACTCCCGCAAGCGCATAATTAGGACGTCCACAGATGACCGATCTCGAACACATCCTGCCCCTCTGGCGCGAACTCGAAACCACAGGGTCAGACTATGTGCTCGCAACCGTCGTAGAAGTCCAGGGCTCCAGTTATCGCCGCCCTGGCGCGCGCATGCTGCTCGCTTCAGACGGCCGCCGCGCCGGCACGGTCAGCGGCGGATGCCTCGAAGCCGAAGTTGCTAAGAAAGCCTGGTGGCTCACCGAAAACGGTCCCGTCGTCGAGCGCTATTCAACACTGGATGAGGACGGCGACCTGCCCTACGGCTCCGGCTGCGGCGGCGTCATCTTCATCCTCCTCGAACGCCGCGCCACCGCCCACGCCCTGCTCCAAGCTCTGCACGCCGCATGGAACGCCCGCAAGCCTCTCGCTATCGCCACCGTTATCGAGGGTCCGCTCATCGGTCAGCGCATCTTTGCCGGTCCAAACGCGCCCGCCGATGCACCGCACTTCGCAGCGCCGCAGCTAGCGTCATGGCAGGTCGATCTGCAACGCCTCGCGCAAGTCGCCTT
>DATLVV010000291.1:0-10088 GCA_035577165.1 Steroidobacteraceae bacterium
GGTCCTCGTCTCGGTGCTGGCCATGTCGACGGGCCTTGTCAAAACGCTGCAGTCGACAGGGCCGGAGAATCGCGTCATCGTGGTGAGCACGGGGTCGAATTCGGAACTCCTGAGCGGCTTGACGGCGGAAGAGATCCTCGCCGTCGGCGATTCCGCGGGAATAGCCAAAACTGCCGACGGCCGCAAGCTCGCTTCGCCCGAGTCCTTGATGACCATCAACCTCGTCAAACGGGATGGCGACGAGGCAAGCGCGCCGCTTCGCGGCATTTCGCCGGAAGGCTTTGCCGTCCATCCGGAAATCAAAATAAGTGCCGGCCGCAGTTTTCGGCCGGGTGTCGCGGAATTGATTGTCGGAAAATCGGCCGAGCGGCTCTACAAGGGCGCGACGGTCGGTTCGCTCATCAAGCTGCGCGGCACCGCGTGGACCGTGGTCGGCACCTTCGACGGCGGCGGCGGCCCCCATGATTCCGAATTGATTGGGGATTTGCGCACCCTGAACTCTGTGTATCAGCGCGGCAACACCTCGCAGAGCGTTCTGGCCATCGTCGAGCCAGGATCGGCGGGATTCGACACTTTCAAGGATTCGATCACCACCAATCCGCAACTTCAGGTCGATGTGTCGAGAGAAAAGGACTTCGGAATGCAGCAATCCGATCTGATCTCCCAGATTCTGTTTATTGTCGCCTATGTGGTGGGCGGAATCATGGCGGTAGGGGCGATCTTTGGCGCGCTCAACACCATGTACTCCACCGTCAGTTCACGTACGCGGGAAATTGCCACCCTTCGAGCGATCGGATTCGGCGCGATGTCCGTGGTGGTATCGGTGTTTGTCGAGGCGCTGCTCCTGGCGCTGGCTGGCGGCATTTGCGGTGGATTGCTCGCATGGTGGCTGTTCAACGGCCATTCCGTTGATACGGCCGGCGGCGCCACGGGGGGACAACTGGTATTTGATCTCGTGGTGACTCCGGGCCTGATGGCGCTGGGGGTCGGTTGGGCGTGCCTGATCGGCGTGGTCGGCGGCCTGTTCCCGGCCGTTCGGGCTGCCCGCCTGCCGGTCGCGACATCCTTGCGAGCTGCGTAGCGATGCGGCTTTCGAGGCATGGGCTGCTTCTCTTGAGCCTGTCGGGTTGCGCGGTCGGGCCGAACTTCAAGCCGCCGGCGCCTCCGGCAAGCGACGTCTACGGCGACGAAGTGCAATCCGGACCGGCGGAGAATGACGCTGCAGCCGGCGGCGGGAAGCCGCGGTTTCATTTCGGGGAGGATCTGGCGGGCGAGTGGTGGACGCTGTTCGGATCACCTAAGCTCGATGCGCTCATTCGCGAGGCGATGCTGAACTATCCGGATATTGCCGCCCAGCAAGCGGCATTGCGCGCAGCCCGAGAGAATGTCCGCGCGCAGCAGGGTGGGTACTTTCCGCAGATTCAAGGCATGGGCAGCGCCACCCGGGAGAAAATCAGCGGCGCATCGCTTGGGTCCGGGTCCCCCGGATTCATCACCAATATTTTTCAGGCCAACGTGAACGTGTCTTACACATTCGACGTTTTCGGCGGACAGAGGCGGGCGGTCGAGGGCCTACAGGCGCAGGCGGCCGCACAAAATTTCAAGCTCGAGGCGAGCTATGTCACGCTGACTTCGAACGTCGCATCGACCGCGGTCCAATTGGCAGCCTTGGGCGATCAGATCGCGGCCACACGTGAAATCGCGGCGCTCGAGCAGCAACAACTCGCCCTCGTCGAGCGTCAAGCCGCCTTGGGCAGCAGGACTCGCGCCGATGTTCTGCAACTGCAGGCGAATCTCGCGTCGGTTCGCGCAACGCTGCCGCCGCTGGAACAGCAATTGGCGGTTGCAGGTCACCAATTGGCGGCGCTGACCGGTCACTTTCCCCGGGCGGCCCGTCCCGCATTTGCGCTCTCGGACCTGAACCTGCCGGAAGATCTGCCTGTCAGCCTGCCGGCCTCACTGGCGGCGCAACGGCCGGATATCAAGGCGCAGGAGATGGCGCTGCGCCAAGCGAGTGCCGGCATCGGCGTGGCCACGGCGAATATGCTGCCGCAGGTGACCTTGACGGGTGCTTACGGAGGCGAGGCATGGCACCTTGCGGAGCTCGCGGCTCCCGGCTTCAGTGCATGGAATATCGCGGCCGGCATTACGCAGCCGCTGTTTCAGGGCGGTGCGCTGCGTGCCAGGCGCCGCGCTGCGATCGACGAATTCGATCAGGCGAATGCGCAATACCGGTTGATCGTCCTGCAGGCCTTTCAAAACGTCGCCGACGCGCTGACGGCGCTCGACAATGACGCACGGGCTGTGACGGCAGAGGATGTCGCCCTGAAGGCAGCCAAGGCCAATCTTGACTTGATTCAGCGACAGTATGACTTCGGCGCAGTCGATACCGTGTCCTTATTGACGTCGCAGCAAACCTATCAGCAAGCGCGCATTGCCTACATTCGCGCCGCATCGAATCGCTATACCGATACCGTCGCGCTGTTCCAGTCGCTGGGTGGTGGATGGTGGAACCGACGTGATGAAGGCACGCTGCAAGCGGCTGCGTCAAATTCCCGGGATGACCTATGAACGACAAGGCAGCGCTCCTCGACCAACTACGCATCGACAGGACGCAACCGGTGCCGGAGCGCAATATTGGTTGGAGGTGGCCCATCGGCCTCGGCGCAGCCGCACTGGCGGTCGTTGCCGCCGTGTGGTCGATGTCGCATCCGGGGATTTCGGTTCACGCCGTGATGGCCAAGGCGCTTCCCGACACTGCGGCCGGCGCGTCGCTGTTGGACGCATCCGGGTATGTGGTCGCGCTGCGACAAGCGACTGTGTCGGCCAAGAGCATCTACAAGGTTGTGGAGGTGCTGGTCCAGGAAGGGCAGGCTGTCAAGCAAGGCGAACTCATGGCCAGACTGGACGATACCAACGCCAGAGCAGCGCTGGAGCAATCGAAGGCGCAGGTCAAGCAGTTTCAGGCGGCTCTCAATGCGGCCAGGGTGGCGGCCGCGGATGCCCGCCCGAGCTTCATGCGCAACCAGGCTCAATTGGCCGAGGGCCTCATCAGTCCTGAAGCCTTCGATGCGGCCAAGAGCAGTTACGACGCGGCACAGACAGCGGAATTGGTGGCGGAGCAGAATCTGGCGGTCGCCAAGGCGGCCGAAGACGTCAATCAGCGCTACGAGGATGATACGGTCATCAAGTCTCCCTTTGACGGCGTCGTGACGGTCAAGACCGCACAGCCCGGGGAAATCGTCTCACCGCAGTTTCTAGGGGGCGGCGGTATCGCCAAGATCGTCGACATGGAGTCGCTCGAAGTGGATGTTGATGTCGGCGAGAATTTCATCAATCGCGTTCACTCAAAACAGCCCGCCGAGGTCACCCTGAACGCTTATCCGGACTGGCGCATCCCGGCCGAAGTCATTGCCGTCATTCCGACCGCGGAGCGCTCGAAGGCGACGGTGAAAGTGCGCATCGGCTTCAAACAGAAAGATGCGCGAATCGTTCCGGAGATGGGGGCTCGAGTATCCTTCCTGGAGCAGCCGGCCGCACCGCAGGCGAAGGTTGCGCCACACAAATCCGGCGTGCTCATTCCCGTCGAGGCGGTTCGCGGCGACGCCAGAGCGGGCGTTGTGTTCGTGATCAACGGGGACGCCGTCGAGCGCCGCGCGGTCAAGCTCGGCGCCCGCACGGCCGAAGGCCAGACCATCTTGGCCGGACTGCAACCGGGCACGACTGTGGCAACCGGCGATCTCAGCAAATTGTCCGACCGGACGCGAGTGCGCGTAACGCCCTAGGTTCATTCACGCTATTATTCGCAGCGCGAATTGACGGAGAACAACCTAAAACCGGGGGATGGTACGCGATGGCTCATCACAGAGTGAACCGTAGAGATTTCATCGGCATGGCGGGGATGGGCATTGCCGGCGCCGCAGCGGCGCGTTGGGCGGGCGCTGCAGGTCTCGCTGCGGATGCGCGCGATGCCGACCTGGTGGTGCTGAACGCCAAGGTCTACACGGTCGATCCTCGCATGCCAAAAGCCGGCGCGTTTGCAGTGCGTGACGGCAAGTTCATCGCCCTCGGCAGCAGCGAGGAAATCAAAGGGCTGGTCGGCAAAAAAACCCAGACGATTGACGCCAGGCAAATGACGGTCGTTCCGGGCTTCATCGATTGCCACAACCACGCGTCCGGCAACACGCTGCTGTTCGAAGTCCTGGTCGGCAATCCCTATGACGTCGAACTCGTCACCATCGCCAGTATCGTGGACAAGCTGCGCGCGAAAGCCAAAACCACTCCCGCGGACACCTGGGTCGTGGGTTATTTCTTTGACGATACCAAACTCAAGGACAAGCGCGCGCTCACCGTGCACGACCTCGATCTGGTATCGACCGAATTGCCGGTGGCCGTCCACCACCGCGGCGGTCACACGACGTTCTACAACAGCAAGGCTCTGCAGATGGCGGGGGTCACCAAGGCCACGCCCAACGTGGCCGGCGGCACTTATGACCACGATGCCAGCGGCGAGCTCAACGGCCGCGTGACCGATCTCGCCAACGACGTTTTCGACAACGTGGGAAAGCGCGAGAGCTTTTCAGCAGATGAGACGATGAAACGCGACTGCGAAGGCTTGGCTCATATCTCGAAGCAATTCGTGCGCTTTGGATTGACGGGTGTTTGCCATGAAAGCGGCAATCTGCGCGCGCTGGAGCTGGTGCGGTCGCGCGGCGATCTCAAGCACCGGGTGAGCTATGAGGCCATGGGCGCCGAACTCGAAGCAATGATCAGCGGCGGCATGACCACCGGCTTGGGCGATGAATGGATCAGGTTGGGCGCCACCTACGAGCACACCGCGGATGGATCTTTTTCCGAACGCACGATGGCGCTGAGCATTCCGTATCCTGGAACGACATCGGGATACAAGGGAAACGTTACCGAAACCCAGGAAGTTCTCAATTCCTGGTGCGAACGGGTGCATAGGGCGGGCATTCAGCTCAATTGCCACGCCAATGGCGATGTGGCCATCGATCACGTGCTCACGGCCTACGAAAGAGCATTGAAACTCCTGCCGCAGAACGACGCCCGACCGAAGATTACGCATTGCACCCTGATCACCGATGACTTGGTGCGGCGAATGAAAGCCATCAATGCGGTTCCGGCGCTGTTCACCTCTTACGCCTACTACAATCCGGACAAGTTTCATTTCTACGGCGAGGAGTTGATGAAGCGATGCATGGCTTTTAGAACCCTGCTCGATGCCGGAATTCACGCTGCCGCCGGTTCGGACTTCGACCCCGGGCCCTTCTCGCCGATGATGGGGATCCAGGGGATGGTGACCCGCACCGGCTGGAACGGCGAGGTGTGGGGCGCGAATCAGCGAATCACCGTGGCGGAAGCCCTGCAGGTCAATACCATCAACGGCGCCTATGCGACGCGCGAGGAGGGCATCAAGGGATCCATCACGCCCGGCAAGCTCGCCGACTTCGTCATGCTGGCGGAGGACCTCCACACGGTGGATCCGGCAAAGATCAAGGATATTGCCGTGGTGCGAACCGTCGTCGGAGGCGTGACGGTGTATCAAGCGTAGCGGGGAATGCGTTTGCACCGCTGTGCGGTCTTGTATTCCGAATTGGGCAGTCATATCTCAGGGTGCTAGAGTTCGCGTGACGGCGACGATCTGACGAGGTGACCTATGGCGACAGGCTGGGCGAAAGAGGGCGCGGTTCAAGAGCAAATCGACGCAACGGTGAAGGATGCGGTCAGCCGCGCGAAGAGCCGCTTGCCTCAGGGTCCCGGGTTGACCCATTGCGCCGAGTGTGGAGCCGAGATTCCGCAGGCCCGCAGAGAGGCTATTCCCAGCGTGCGGCTTTGCCTCACCTGCCAAGATGCGGCAGATCGCGACGAGGCGCGCTTCAGCGGCTACAACCGGCGCGGCAGCAAGGATAGTCAGCTGCGATAATTATTAATTATTTCATAATATTAGAGATAAATCCTCGAAATTACCGCTGACGGTCGACGGGAGCTCAAGACATGCGGCAAGTGATCGATTGGCTGATTGGCTGGCCCGAGCGGGTTGCGCAGCATCTTTTATGGTTGGCACCGCTGTTTGCGCGCATTACGGTGGGCTGGGTCTTTCTTTGGAGCGGTTGGGGCAAACTCAACAGCCTGCCCCAAGTCACGGAGAACTTCATCGGCTGGGGGATTCCCTTTCCGCACTTCTTCACGCCGCTCACGTCGGGAATCGAGTTCGTTGGGGGCCTGTTCCTGCTGCTGGGTTTGCTGACCCGCATCTCCGCCGGTGCGCTGGGCGTCACCATGATCGTGGCCATTCGCGCCGCCAAGTGGGCCGACGTCGATTCGCTGGAAACCTTGCTGGGATTCGATGAGTTCGAGTACCTGGCCTTATTCCTTTGGTTGGCAATCGCAGGAGCCGGACCCGTCTCGCTCGACCACTTTCTCGAACGCTTCAAAAAATCCTAGCGCGGCACAAGTGTGGTCACTCATTCTGTGGAAGGCTCGACGCCCATTCACAGAACGCTTCCATCATCTCCCTGCTCACGTCCGCGTTGCTTCGCCCGCTTCGCACCAGTACGTGGAAGGAGTGATCCGCACCGTCCAGCACCCGCAGAGTCGCCGGCGGAAGTTTTTCGATCAGCGGCTGCAGCAGATCGAGGTCGGCCAGCATGTCGCGTGTTCCTTGAAGGAACAGCATGGGGACTTTTATGCGGGACAAATGCGCCGCCCGCTCAATGGATGGCTTGCCGGATGGATGCAACGGGAATCCAAAAAAGACCAACCCGCCAACTCCCGTGAGCGGCGTCGCCGCCTGCGCCTGGGAAGTCATGCGACCGCCGAAGGATCTGCCGCCGGCGATCAAACGCAATCCCGGCGCAAGTTGCCGGGCCGTGCTGACAGCCGCACGGACCGTGGCGTGACACAGGGGTGGCGGGTCCGGTCTTTTCCCGCTTCGCTCCATGTATGGGAACTGATAGCGCAGGGTCGCAATGCCGTGCTCGGTGAGGTCACGTGTCAACCCGCCCATGGATGGATGCTCCATTCCGGCGCCGGCACCATGCGCCAGGATGACGCAGATTTGGGATCCGCGAGGTTGATCAAGCAACCCTGACACCTGCGTGGCATCGTTGACCACGATCTGAATGCGCTGTGACGCAGGCGGCGTCATTCAAACCGTCTCAGGGGCGGGCTTCGAGCACCAGATTGAAGGGTGTCTCGGTAGCGCGCCTGAAACGGGCAAAACCGCCGCCGGTCACGACAACCTCCCGGAGTCGCCGCTCGCCCGCCTGAGCGCCGAGCGCAGGTCCCTTGCGTGCGAGGGACACGGGAACACAAATTTGCGACGATGCTCCATACATGACCCGGCCGACAGGATTTAGATTGTCTTGAACTTCATCGTTCGCGAACGGTTCGACGATCATCGCGGTTCCGTCTTTCTTCAGGGAATGCAGCGCATGGCGCGACACGCCAACCGGATCTCCCATGTCGTGAAGGCAATCAAAGAAGGCAATCAGATCGAACGAATCGTCGCGGTAGCTTACCGCATCGGCCACTTCAAACTGGACGTTGGTGACGCCGGCGGCGGCAGCTCTTTCGCGGGCCGTATGTATGGAATCGGCGTGATAATCGTATCCGATGAATTTTGAGTTGGGATACGTCTTCGCCATCAGTACTGCGCTGGCGCCGTGACCGCAGCCGACATCGGCAACCTTTGCACCGGCCTTCAGCTTGTCGACCACTCCGTCGAGAGCCGGAAGCCACGAGGTGATGAGATTGGCGTTGTAGCCGGCGCGGAAGAAGCGCTCCGTGCCATGAAAGAGACATGCATGATGTTCGCCCCACTCCATGCCCTTTCCGGTGCGGAAATTTTCAAGCGTGCGCTCCAAGGCATGAAAAGTGGCTTCCACGATGTTGTATGCGCCCGGCATATCGACCGGACCATTGGGGTCTGCAAGGCAAAGGGCTTGCTCCGGGCTCAGAGACCATTCACCGGTCTTGGCGTCATACTGCACATATCCGCCGGCGCCCTGATTGCCCAGCCATTCGCGCACATAGCGCTCGTTCGTGCCGGTTTGCTGGGCAAGTTTCGAGCTGGTGAGGGGACCCTTGGCAAGCGCCTTGTAGAGGCCGAGCCGATCTCCGACCAGCATCAGCGTTGCGCTCATCGCCGCGCCCAGATCGCCTACCGCCTTGCCGAGAAACTCATTGAGTTTTGCTTCGTCGATGGCCATGTCAGACTCCCTCCGTTGTGCCGCGCGTTTCAATCCGTCGGCGGGGTGAAGGACGTTACGACTTCCGCGCGGGTGTTGCAACCGGTCCGGGGGCGGCGGACACTTATTTCTTATAAATCAACTGAAAAACGCGACACTGCGGACCATTGAACCGGCGGAGCAGGGTGAGGGCTGGTGCGTTCGCCATGCGAAAATCGACATAGGAGCAAACGGTGACTCTGAAACTTTATATGCATCCGCTTTCCTCGTACTGCCACAAGGCGCTGATCGCTTTCTATGAGAACGATATTCCGTTCGAACCCAAGGTGCTGAACGATGCGGCCACTGCCGGCGAGTTCAAGAGCATGTGGCCGATAGGGCGGTTCCCTCTGTTGCGCGATGAACAACGCGACCGAACGGTTCCCGAGTCCAGCATCATCATCGAGTATCTGGCGCTGCACTATCCGGGCAAGGTGAAGCTGCTGCCTGACGATCCAGACCTGGCGCGCCAGGTACGAATGCGCGATCGATTTTTCGACAACTATCTACACACTCCCATGCAGAAGTTTCCGGCCGATCGACTGCGACCCGAAGACCAGCGGGATCCCCTTGGACTCGACCAGGCGAGATCAATGTACCGGACGGCGCTGGACATGGTCGAAGCCGATATGGCTCATAAGACATGGGCTATGGGTGAGGAATTCACGATGGCGGACTGTGCGGCCGCACCGGCACTGTTTTATGGAGATTTTTATTTTGGGCCGTTTCGTGCAACACATAAGCATGCGATGGCCTATCTCGACCGCTTGATGTCGCGCCCTTCCTATGCTCGCGCGTTGGAGGAAGCGAAGCCCTATATGCACATGCTGCCGAAATGACACCGCAGGCGCGCAGGTTATAATGCGTGCGGGTCAATCCGGCCCTCCCCTGATCGATGTACCTATGACGATGTTCTCGCGCCTGTTCCGCAAAACTGCACCGGCGGCCGTCGACGGAGGGGCACGCAGCGCAGATTTGCAAGCGGGATCGGCGCAGGCCGTGGCAGCTCTTGCCGATGGCACGGAGCTGCAGCGATTGGCGGGAGTGGGCGATGGCCAGGCTGAGGGACAGACCATTCCGGCGGAAACGCAGCGCGCGGCGCAGGTGCGCTTGGCGACGCTGGTGGATGCGGGTGAGGTGGACGTCGCGAGCTTGATGGGGTCCGCCCGTCGCTCTGCGGCCTTGTGTGTGATAGCGCTGTGTGCGGATCGCGAACGGTTGGCGCAGGCGATGTCCTTGGTCCAAGACCCCGCGGAATTGGCGTCGTTGGTGATGAGTCCGTCGAGCCGGGTGCGGCTGGCGGCGGCGCAGAGACTTGAAGATCCGGCGACTCTGCGGTCGTTGCTGAAGCAGGTGCGCGAGCGGGACAAGGGTGTCTACAAAATCCTCAAAGAGAAATGCGACGCGCTGAATGCGGAGGCACGCCGGGCTGAGAGCGAAGCGGCCGAGGTGGCCGCGCTGTGTGCCTCCCTCGATCAGCACGGCCAGCGGAGCTATGACGCGCACTATGCGGCCGCGTTCGAGGGCCTGAAGAGGAGATGGGATTCAGTCGCCCCGGCCGAGCAGTGGCAAGCGCGCGCGCAGGCGGCGATGGTGCGTTGCGAATCAGTGATCGCGGCGCACCTTGCCGACGCTCGGGAGCAGGCGGCGCAGGAGGCCTTGCGGCGCAACGAACAGTGCGCCGTCGAGGAGGCAAAGGAACGTACGCGACGTGAAACGGAGGAGGCGGCTGCGGCGGACGCGCTGAAGGCGGCGAAGGCACGGGAGGAGGAGGCCGCAGCGCAGGAGGCCGCGGCGAGGAGCCGCGCGGAGATGCGTGAAGCCCACGAGCGACGGCTG
>DATLVV010000292.1:0-4994 GCA_035577165.1 Steroidobacteraceae bacterium
TAGGGGGAGGCGGCGGGAATCGTATCGAACTCGCGCGCGTAGCGGTGTCCGCTGTGAACCGCGTGCACGATCGCCCCCGGTGCGAACGCATCGCCGATCCGCGTAACCCCGGCGATTCCGGCGCGTTCGAGCTCCGCTCCCTTGGCGATCAGCGCTTGATGCAACTCGTCCCGCGGCACGCGGACCCCCACGATGATCAGCGAGCGGCACTCCAGTTGCTTCTCGGCACCGCTGTACACGTCCGCGATGGTGACCCGGTCGCCGTCGAAAGCCGCTACCCGTTGCAGGGTGTGAATCGGCACTCCGGCCTTGCAGAGTGCCCGGTGCACCAGCGGCAGCTCATTCGTCATGAATGTCCAAGCGGAGGCGTTGCCGGCGGGAGTCACATAAGTCACATTGCCCGCCGACGCGGCAAGCTGCAGGGCGATGGCCCCCGCCAAATAGTAATTGTCGAAGTCAAACACGACCACCGGGCCCTGCGGCACCGCACCGGCGGCGAGGTCATCGGGTGTATAGACCCCCGGGCCGTCGAGTTCGCCGACCGGAAACTCCAGGGTCGAGAACAACATCTTGGTCCAGCGCGCGCCGGTCGCGATCACGACGTGGCGGTGCTCGAGTCCCAGAATGTCGTCCACGCCGAGCGCGCTGCCGGGATACATATTGACGTTCGGCCGTTCGCGCAGTTGTCCCAGGCGCCAGTCGGTGACGCGGCCCCAGGTCTTGAGTCCCGGCAGGCCTGTTTCATAGCGCAGCCGACCGCCGAATTCGCCCGCCGAGTCCGCGATCGTTACGGTATAACCGCGCCGCGCCAGCGTCGTGGCGCATTCCAAGCCTGCAGGCCCGCCGCCCACGATCAGAATCGATGAATCGCTCGCCGGCGGCGCAAACCGTTCAGGATGCCAATCGCGGCGCCACTCTTCTCCCGCCGTGGGATTTTGCGTGCAGCGCACCGGCACGCCGTCATGCCAGCTGGAAATGCAAATGTTGCAGCCGATGCACTCGCGGATCTCATGCTCGCGGCCCTCGTTGATTTTCTTCGGCAGAAACGGATCGGCAATGGAAGGTCTGGCGCCGCCGATCAAATCCAGAATGCCGCGGCGCACCTGCGAGACCATGACATCCGGAGAGGTGAATCGACCGACCCCGACCACCGGGCGTTTGGTCAATTGTTTGACGAAATTGATGATGGGCTCGTGGCTGCCCTCGGGGGAGAACCGGGAAGGCGCGCAGTCGGTCGGACTGGAATCCATTTTGACGTCCCAGAGATCGGGGACCTCTGCCAGCAGGGCCACGACCTCATGCGCCTCCGAGGCGGCATGTTTGCCCGGCTTGCCGCGCAATTCTTCCATGCTGATCCGCAGCGCCACGGCGCACTTGTCGCCGACGGCGTCGCGGGTCACCTCCAGCATCTCACGCACCAGACGAACCCGATTTTCGATCGGACCGCCGTAGGCGTCGGTGCGGCGGTTGTATTCGGGCAGCAGGAATTCATAGGGCAGGTAGCCCATGCCGGCATACACATAGACGACGTCGAACCCCGCCTGCATGGCGCGGCGCGCGCCGGCTGCCTGCCAGCGCAGCAGATCCCGAATGTCCGCGGCATCCATGGCCCGCGGGCGCAGATTTCCCATGAAACCCAGGTGAGTCGACAGCCACGGCATGCCGGACGGCGACAGCGGCGCGATCCGGCTGGTGCGGTTCAACGTGCAGGCGCCGCCGTGCCACAACTCCACCCCGGCGAGGGCCCCATGCCGGTGGACGGCGTCGGTCATCAAGGCATGAGATCGGATGTCCTTGTCGTCCCACAGGATGGCGAAGGGCAACGGCGAATCATCCGAGCTGGGATGGATCGACACCGCGCCCGTGCACACCACGCCCCAGCCGCCTTCGGCCTTGGTTTCGCGGAACGTGGCACGCACCTGCGGCAATGCATTGGTCATGCCGCTGGCGTGCGGCACCTGATAGAAGCGGTTCGGCGCGGTCACGGGCCCGATCCGCACCGGCTCGAACAAAACATCGAAGCGCGGATTGCGCGCCATGGCGGATCCCTTGCTTATTGCGGCGGTCGGAGTGTGCGCAGAGTAGTTGATCGATCGTACAGTAGCAACCCGCGGCGGCGCCTCTAGGCGGCGCGAAATGCGCGAAAATCCAAGCCGAGCGCGCTCGCCACCGCCTCATGGGTCAATTGACCCGCATGCACGTTGAGCCCGCGCGCCAACCCAGGGTCGTTGGCGAGAGCCTGGCGCCAGCCATGATCGGCCAGCGCCCGCACATACGGCAGCGTGGCGTTGGTCAGCGCAAACGTGGAGGTGCGGGGTACCGCGCCCGGCATGTTGGTCACGCAATAGTGAATGACGCCGTCGAGCACATAGGTGGGTTCGGCATGGGTGGTGGGGCGGCTGGTCTCGAAGCATCCACCTTGATCGATGGCGATATCCACCAGCACCGCGCCCGGCTTCATGGTCTTGACCATGGCGCGGGTCACGAGCTTCGGTGCCGCGGCGCCGGCGATGAGCACCGCGCCGATGACGAGGTCGGCATCGCGCACCAGTTCCTCGATCGCGTGGGCGGTCGAGTACACGGTTTTCAGCTGGCTGCCGAAGATCGACGACAGCTCGCGCAGGCGCTTGACGGAGCGATCGACCACGGTGACGTCGGCGCGCAGTCCGACAGCCATCTCGGCTGCGTGGGTGCCGGATACTCCGCCGCCCAACACCACCACCTTGGCAGGTGCCACGCCGGGCACGCCGCCCAGCAGCACGCCGAATCCGCCGTTGGCTTTTTGCAGACTGTTGGCGCCCACTTGCACCGACATGCGCCCCGCGACTTCGCTCATCGGCGTGAGCAGCGGCAGCGAGCCATCCGGCGCGGTGACGGTTTCATACGCAATGGCGGTCGCGCCCGAGGCGAGCAGGGCGAGCGCCTGATCGCGATCGGCGGCCAGGTGCAGATAGGTGAACAGTGTTTGTCCGCTGCGCAGTTGTTTGCATTCCGCGAGTTGCGGCTCTTTGACCTTCACGACCAGATCCGCGGCCGCGAAGACGTCCAGAGCGCGTGGTACCACCATGGCGCCGGCTGAATTGTAGTGCGTGTCCTCGAACCCGATACCGGCTCCGGCGCCGCTCTGCACCAGCACCTGATGTCCGGAATCCACCAGTTCACGAACTCCTGCCGGCACCAAACCAACCCGGTATTCGTGAATCTTGATCTCTTTGGGTACGCCGATTTTCATGCGAGTGCTCCGCTCGTAAGCCTGGGGGGACGCTGGCGTAAGGTTACTGGCATGGGTAATTGGAAAATTGCAAAAAGTGGTCCCGCAGGGCCTCTTGATGGCAGAATGCATCGAGAAACGACCACTTAGCGCAAGAAACTGCGAGTTTCGCCGAGAACGATCAATATGAAACTGGACCGCTACGATCGCGCCATCGTCCGCGCCCTGCAGCTCGACGGCCGAATCACCAACAGTCAGCTCGCCGACAGCGTCAACCTCTCCGAATCCGCCTGTCTGAGAAGGGTTCGAGCTCTCGAGGAATCGGGATTCATCGAGGGGTACACGGCGCTGATCAATCAGCAAAAGGCGGGTTGCCCGGTCAACGTGTTCGTCAACATCACCTTGGAGCGGCAGGAGCAGGCGCTGCTGCACGCGTTCGAAGAAGCGGCCCGCAAAGTTCCGGAGGTCATGGAGTGCTACCTCATGTCCGGGGAATACGATTATCTGTTGCGGGTGGTATTGGCGGACACGGCCGACTTCGAGCGTCTGCACAGCCAACATTTGACCCGGTTGCCGAACGTCGCCCGGGTGCACTCGAGCTTTGCGCTGCGCACCGTGCAAAAATCGAGGGAGCTGCCGGTTCGCTAGACCAGGGAGCGCAGCTCGCGCACCAGCAGGCGCTGCCACAGCCACTCCAGGCGGTTCTGTGGTTTCCCCAAGGACATCCGCTCCAAGTAGGGCCTGACGCTCAGCGGCGTGCTTCGCGACAGAACCGCGCGTCCGACCGAGAGCAGGCGCGGCCAGCCGCGCGACGTGTTGTCCCTGATCCGAGTCAGCGCCTTGGCGAGCACCACCTCCTCGCGGGTCAAATCGGTGCCGAACGGAAACTCCGAGAACAATCCACGGGCGCGCGCCAGAACGAATTTCTCGTGCAATGCCCGCGGCGTATTGTTGCGATGTATATCCGGGATCTGATAACCGGCCGCCAGTTTTCCCGCGGCCTGAGCCTCGCGTTTCAAGCCTTCCTGGAATCGCGAATCCGCGACGTTCAACAAGGCGGCAACCACCTCCTGATCCGAACGCCCGCGCAGGTCCGCGACGCCGTATTCGGTCACCACGATATCGCGCAAATGGCGCGGGATGGTGGTGTGTCCATAGTTCCACAGGATGTTCGAGGTCGCGACGCCCCGCTTCTCGCGGGTGCTGCGCAATGCCAGTATGGAATGCGCGTCCGGCAACGAGTGCGCCATCGCCACGAAGTTGTACTGACCGCCGACGCCGCTGACGACCTGGCCGTCGGCCAAACCATCGGACACCGCCGCGCCGAGCAGGGTGACCATCATGGTCGAATTGATGAATCGCGCGTGGCGGCGCTGCGCAATCTTCAGCCGCTGGTCGCGGCCTTCGATCTGGTTGATGAAAGCGACCCCGCCCATGGAAAACTGGCGCCGTTCCGAATCCGGAAGATCCCGCAACGCCGCGTAGAAGCCGCGCGGGCCCAGAAAAAAACCGCCATGCAGCAGAATCCCGCCGGTCATGCGGCGTCCGGTGCACAGCGACAGAAGTTGCGCGCGTGCGGCTGCGGAGTCGAGCCGCGCCGCCGCGCTTGGGCCCTCGGAAGTCTCTATCCGTCCGTTTGCATAGCGGCAGTCCTGGCGAAACACGCCATGCGCTTGCAGCACGGCGAAATCATCCGCATCGAGCGGACTGCCGAAACCCGCCGCTCCCAGCGCCGCCAGAAACCGCTCATCGATGCCCTCGCCGATCGCGCCGTCGTTCAGCA
>DATLVV010000293.1:0-2750 GCA_035577165.1 Steroidobacteraceae bacterium
TCTCCTGCACCGCGCGGATCGGCCGGCCGCTGAAGCTGCCGCCGCCGTAGTCGTACAGGATCTCGCGCAGGGTCATGCCGAAGGCAACCTCCACCAATCCCCCGTGCTTGATATTCCCGGCCAGCTGCATGGGCAAGGTGCCGCGCGATCGGCCCATGCCGAAGTGCTGATAAAATTCGGCGCCGCGATCGAGAATGATGGGCACGGAGGCAAATGTGATGACATTGTTGATCACGGTGGGCTTGCCAAACAGCCCTTGGAGGGCGGGAAGGGGCGGCTTGAAGCGCACCTGCCCCCGTTTGCCTTCCAAAGATTCCAGCAGCGAGGTTTCCTCGCCGCAAATGTAGGCACCGGCGCCCATGCGCACTTCCAACTCGAACGCCTTGCCGCTGCCCTGGACATTCGGTCCGAGATACTCCGCCGCGCGGGCGGCGGCAATGGCTGCTTGCAGCGCGACCTTGGCCTGGGGGTACTCCCAGCGCAGATAGATGTAGCCTTGAGTTGCGCCCACGGCGAGACCCGCAATGGTCATGCCTTCGATCAGCACGAAGGGATCTCCCTCCATCAGCATCCGATCGGAGAAGGTGCCCGAGTCGCCCTCGTCGGCATTGCAGACCACGTATTTTTGTGTACCGGGCGCGCCGAGCACGGTTTTCCACTTGATCCCGGCGGGAAAGGCCGCACCCCCGCGTCCGCGAAGTCCGGAGCTGGTCACGGCGGCGACGATGTCCTCGGGCTTGAGTGCGAGCGCCGCCTTCAATCCGCGGTAGCCACCATGGGCCAGATAATCACCCAGACTGCGCGGGTCGGTGAGTCCGACGCGGGCAAACGTCAGGCGTTCTTGCTTCTTGAAGTACGGGATCTCTTCGGTTGCACCGTGACCCAACGCATGCGATTTACCCGCGGTGAAGCCGGCATCAAACAATCCCGGCACGTCATGAGATTGCACGGGTCCGTACGCCACGCGTGTGCCCGCGACCTCCACCTCGACCAAGGGCTCGAGCCACAAGAGGCCGCGTGAGCCGTTGCGAATGAGTTCGACGCTGCTGCCGCGGTGTTTGGCTTCGGCCAGAATGGCGCGGGCGGTTTGATCGGCACCCATGCCGAGCGCCGCGGCGTCACACGGCACGAAAATCCTTACCGCAGCCGGCGCGCTCATGCGCGGTCCCGGCTCAACGCCAACAGGGCGTCGAAGCGCTCCGGCGTCACACGTCCGTGCAATTGCTGGTCGATCATCATCGAAGGTCCCAAGGCGCAGTTGCCCAAGCAGTACACCGGCTCCAACGTGATCGCTCCGTCGCCGGTCGTGCCGTGATAATCGATCCCCAAGCTGGATTTCACATGCGCTTCGAGCGCCACGCTACCGAGCGCCTGGCAGGCTTCCGCCCGGCATAAATGCACCAACGAGCGGCCGGGACGCTCCTGCAGAAAATAATGATAGAACGTGACGACTCCATGGACTTCGGCGATGGAGAGGTTCAATTCCCGCGCTATGAGCGGCACCGCATCCTTCGGCACAAAGGTCAGCGCCTCCTGTACGGCGTGCAGAACCGGCAACAGCGCGCCGGGCAATTCTTTGAGACGCGCGCACGCATCCAGTACCGCGGCACGTTCTGCCTCGGTCAGAGTGGACGGGCGTTCGACCTTGATCGGAATGACTCGCCGCGGAGCTTGCTTACTCATGAGTCGCTGGGGAAATTCATAGATATATCAGATACTACCACTGAGTGACCCCGGCCTTCCACGGAAGCAGGCCGAGTATAGACACGCGCACACCACCACCAACATGCAATATTCTCCGCCATGACACAAGTCACGTCCACCACGCCTGCTGCGTTGCACAATCATACGGAAGACGGGGTCGAGCAGGCGTATTGCCGGCTGGCGGGGCAAATCGAACCCGCGGCCCGCATCGCCGCCGCCGCCCAGCTCATACTGGCCATCTACGATGATTTTTATCGTCAGCTGTGCGAGTACCCCCACCGCGCCCAGCGCGCTTTCGAGGCCATGGACCCCCATTCCTCGATCCGCATCAGCAAGGAACGCCTCGAGCTGTACAGCCTCTACATCGCCGAGCACGGACCGAGAATACTGGCGGCCTTACCCGCACTCGGTGTGGACGCGGCCGCCTGGGATGCATTGGACCGATTATTCATGGCGATGATCGTGGACCGTTACGATGCCGACATCGCCTTCAGCTTCGCGCACTCGATCCGCCGCAATATTGGGCAGGGTCTATGGCGGCCGGTGGCCTATTCATTTCCGCCTCCGAGCAAGCTGCGCGCAGATTCGATGGCATCGGTGCACCGGCGGCTGCGGGTCAGCGGCCGCATCGACATCGAACTCTTATGCGCCGCGCTGCAGGTCGCCAATTTCGCGGTGCCGTTCAAAGATCTGCGGGGCGACGCCCGAAAAATTTTGGATCGGGTTGAACGCGTGCTGGGACGGCCGCCCGACGCCGTTGCGGCGCTGGCTCTCGACGTCATCGAGGCGGGTTTCTTCCGCGATCGAAGCGCATTTGTGGTCGGCCGATGGCTGTTGGCGGACGACAGCAGCGTACCCTTCGTGGTCGCGCTTCTGAACAGCCCGCAGGGCATCTACGCCGACGCCGTGCTGCATCGGGTCTCCGACATCCACGATTTGTTCAGCTCGGCGCTCGCGAATTTTCATGTCACCACCCGGCTCTACTACCAGACCTGCGTCTTCCTGTTCAGCTTGATGCCGCGTCGTCCCTTCGGGCACCACTATTC